>CAXBPN010000120.1:0-7685 GCA_963977515.1 uncultured Flavobacteriales bacterium | reverse complement strand
GATAAAGGTTTTTCAATACTTCTATAAATATCTTCTGAATGCAACAATCCAGTAATTAACTCATCATCATTACCCGGCGTTCGCATTGTAATTGTAAAAGGCTCATTATTGATATTTATCTGTAAAGCTTGCTCAACAGTTAAATTATCATCAACTATTTCATTGCCTTTATCGGTATATTTTTTTGCTTGGTAATTGTCAAAAGCCATAACTAAAATTTCAGGTAGAAATCTTGGGTTAAATTACGATATTCTTCAGTGTAATGGTGTCTTTTTTCTGTTTCTATCACTAACAATTCATCAAGTATTTCACTTTGAGAAAAAGAAAACTCCAACAAAACTCGCTTCGATTCTTTCTCATAATTTGGTTTAACCCAACATTTTCGATTAAGGTGTAATCTCTTTTTTAACGCTAATTCGGTAAAAAGTAATGATTCTTGTATAGGTAAAATCAAGCTCAAAATTCCATCATCAGTTAGTAACTCTTTTACTTTTTCAATAAATACATCAAAAGGTAATTCGTCAGTATGGCGAGCTATGTTTTTAGCTAAATCTGTTGATTTATAAGCATTATTAAAAAACGGAGGATTTGAAATAATTAAGTCGTATTTTTTAGTTGTTTCAAATAATTGAATCGCAGTATGGTAAACATGTATTCTTTCTGAATAAGTGCTTTCATTTACATTCTCTTGAGTTTGTAAAAAAGCGTCTTTATGAATATCAATAGCATCAATCTCACAACTAGCATTTCGTTGAGCAATCATCAAACTAATTAATCCCGAACCTGAACCTACATCCAACACATTTCCGTTAGGAATATTACTCCATGCACCTAATAAAACACCATCTGTACCAACTTTCATTGCACACAAATTTTGCTTTATGGTAAACTGTTTAAACTTAAATTCATTCATGATTTTCAAAAATAGCCATTTACCACAAACAAAGAAGTCATACCTTTCAGTATGACCCCCTCTTTCTAAGATATGTTACTAGAAAACTAGTACAGTTGAATACTTTTTTTAGGAATATGCTGTTCGCCGTCTTTACCAATAGCAGTAACTACTAAATAATAAGTGCCTTTAGGAAGTAAGTTATTGTTATTATCTCTTCCATCCCAAAATCCATCTATTGAATCCCACTCATAAATTAAATTTCCTTTACTATCCATTACAGCAGCATGAAACTTCGAAATATTTTCTCCTTCGACCTTAATAATATCATTGATACCATCTCCATTAGGAGAAAATACGTTTTGAATTTCTTCAATTTTAGAAATTTTATTTTTCTCTACCTCTATTAGTTGATAGCTAACTTTAGCATTAGCATCTTCATCTATAGCTGTTAAGGTAACTTTATAAGTGCCTGGTTTTTTATAGGTATGATAAGGTGTTTCTTCACTAGAAATTGTAGTGTTATCACCAAAATCCCACAAATAACTTACACCTTCCTCACTCACTCCAAACTCAACATCAAGAGGTGCTTTGCCTTTTTTTACATTGCTTCTAATGCTAATGTTAAACTCTTTAACTTCTGCTTTTTGAGCAGTTGTTTGTGTTGAATTTTCTTTTATCTCCGGTTTTACAGTTGTAGTTTTAGTCTCTGTAGAATTTTTATTTGAAGCAATTTCATTCTCAGTCTGGGTAGCTGTTTTTACCGTCTGGTCAGTTACTGTTTTCGTCTCAACTTCTTTGTTGTTTACTAATTGACTCGATTCCGTTAAAGGCTCTCCCGATTCTTCTGTGATAAGAGTTGTGTTTGATTCTTCAACAACAACATTTTCTGTTTTATTTTCTGTTTTATTTTCTGTTATAACCTCTGTTTTAGTATTTTCTTCTAGAGTTAGGGGGGTAACTGTTGTTTGCTCAATTGGTTTTTGTTCCGTCTTATTATTATTTAATAAATAAACAGAACCTACAACAGTAGCTGTAGCAATTATACTTGCCGCAGCGTAGAATAAAATAGATTTAGACACACCACTTGCTGCCGCACCACCAGCTGATGTAGCTCCGGCTGTATTTCCAAGACTTTGTGAAACATTAGCCCAAACACTTGGGTCAATATTTGCTTCAAAGTTCTCTAACGAGTTCTTGAAAATTTCATCAATATGGTTTAAATCTTTCTTCACTTATAATATGTTTTCTTCTATAATAATTTTTTGTAAATACACTTTTGCTCTTGAATATTGAGACTTTGATGTACTTACCGTTACGCCTAATTGTTCTGCAATTTCTTTGTGCGAATAACCTTCTATTGCATAAAGGTTAAAAACTGTTCTAAATCCTGGCGGCATTTCTTGAATTATTTTTAATAAATCTCTTGCCGACAAGGCTTCTAAACCTGTTTCACTATTGCTGTCTAATTGGTAATCAACTTTATCTAATTCAATATTATCGTTAAACTTCTTGTTTTTACGAATATTGTCTAAAGCCGTATTTACAATTACTTTTCTAATCCATCCTTCTAAAGAACCTTCGCTACTATACATGTGTAGCTTTTCAAACACTTTTATAAAACCCATCTGTAAAACATCTTGGGCTTCTTCTTGATCTTGGGAATAGCGTAAACAAACTCCCATCATCTTTCTCGAAAAAGAATCAAACAATTGCTTTTGAGCAAGCGGGTCTTTCTCAAGACACTTTTTTACTAATTGCTCATTATCAATTTTCATCTATTCGGTTTTAAGATGTTTTTTATTACTAAAAGGTTGCATTAATCCTATTTATTAAATAATACTGCTCTACAGCGATAAAGGCTAACTACAATTTTTTAAACTTAAAAATAAGTTAGCCTAAATCGAGATAAACTAAATATAAAGTTAAGCAATTCCATTTTTGGAGTTTATCTTTATCTTTGAATTTTATAACAAATGTCGAAACTATACATAATACCCACGCCCATTGGTAATTTAAAAGATATTACTTTACGTGCTTTAGAAACTTTGCAAGAAGTTGACGTGATTTTGGCTGAAGATACTCGCCAAACATCTAAATTATTAAAGCATTATAATATCGATAAAAAATTAATCGCCCACCATCAACATAACGAACACCACAAAATTGAACGAGTTATTGAAGAAATAAAAAGCGGAGTTGTCATTGGTTTAGTTTCTGATGCTGGCACACCTGCCATTTCTGACCCAGGGTTTTTATTGACTAGAGAATGTATTAAAAATGGAATTGAGGTTGAAACTTTACCTGGTGCAACAGCTTTTGTTCCCGCATTGGTTAATTCTGGTTTCCCGTGTGACAAATTTGTATTTGAAGGGTTTTTACCACATAAAAAAGGACGACAAACTCGATTAAATATTTTAAAAGAAGAAACAAGAACCGTAATTTTTTATGAATCGACTCACCGCTTAATAAAAACTTTAACCCAATTGGCTGAGTTTTTTGGTGAAGACAGACCAATTTCCGTTTCTCGTGAATTAACCAAAATACACGAAGAAAATATTAGAGGTACTGTTAAAGAGGTACTCGAATATTACAACAACAATGTAATTAAGGGCGAAATTGTAATTGTGGTTCATGGTTTAGAAAAGTAACTTCCTTAACAATTATTTAATATTGAAACTTCCTAACTAAAATTAATCATTGGTTATTTTTGCTTTATGTCAAACCTAAAAGAAATAGCTCAAGTATTTTTTAAAATGGGCTGCTTTGCCTTTGGTGGCCCTGCGGTTCATATTGCCATGATGGAAGACGAAATTGTTTCCAAACGTAAATGGATGAACCATGAACATTTTTTAGATTTAGTTGGTGCAACAAACTTAATTCCTGGCCCTAATTCTACCGAAATGACCATGCATTGCGGTCATGAACGAGGTGGCTGGGCTGGTATGTTTGTAGCTGGCATTTGTTTTATTTTTCCAGCAGTTTTTATTACAGGCATTTTAGCTTGGTTTTATGTTAGATTTGGTGAACTCCCAAATGTAAAACCTTTTATAAATGGTATTCAACCAGCAGTTATTGCCATCATTATTCAAGCTGTTTTTAAATTGGGTAAAAAAGCAGTAAAAAATGTAGAACTAGCCATTTTTGGGGTTATTGCATTAGTCTTAAACTTAATTGGAGTTAATGAAATATTAAGTCTTTTAGCTACCGCCATTATTGGTTCTGTTTACTTTTTCATTAAAGACAAAAGCAAAGCTAACAACCTTAATCCTTTGGCTATTTTATTATTACAGCCTTTAGGTTTAGTAGCCACTAAAATATCTACATTAAGTGTGTTTTTAAGTTTTTTTAAAATAGGTGCTATCTTGTATGGTAGTGGCTATGTGCTGTTTGCTTACTTAGATGCTGAATTTGTAGAAACTGGAATTATGACCCGAACTGCATTAATGGATGCTGTTGCTGTTGGTCAATTTACACCTGGTCCTGTTTTATCTACTGCTACATTTGTTGGTTTTCAGTTAAATGGATTTTGGGGAGCTATTGCTGCAACTACAGGTATATTTTTGCCATCTTTTTTATTGGTGTTATTATTAAACCCATTAATACCAAAAATGCGTAAATCGGTTATATTAAAGCACTTTTTAAACTTAATGAGTGTTGGTGCAGTAGCTTTAATGATAGCCGTAATTTTAAAAATGGGTACTACTTCCTTATTCGACCTAAAGAACTTAGCCATTTTTATCATTAGCATAGTTTTGGTGTTCTTTGTAAAAAAAGTAAATGCCATGCACATTGTGTTGTTGGGTTCAATACTAGGCTATAGCTTATCTTTTCTATAAATGATGAAAAAGTCCCTCTTCAGTTTATTATGTACTATCTCTTTAATAGGATTTTCTCAAAATCTTACGAAGATTGATCATTTTGGGCAAAACAAAGGCAACTTAAAAATGTACACCTATGTTCCAGAAAATTTAGACCTAAACAATAGAACTCCATTAGTATTTGTTTTACATGGATGTACACAATCTGCAGAACAAATTGCTTTGGAAACAGGATGGAACAAATTGGCTGATAGCTTACATTTTATCGTTGTTTATCCTGAGCAAAAACAAATTAATAATGCAACAAAATGTTTTAACTTTTTTATTGGCTTTAAAGCTAAAAAAGATAAAGGAGAAGTCGCTTCTATCAGACAAATGATAGATTATTGCTTTGAGAATTATCAAATTGATTCTTCTCAAATCTTTATAACAGGAATGTCGGCCGGAGGCGGTATGACTAATGCGATGCTCAATGCTTATCCCAATGTTTTTAATGCAGGAGCAATAGTAGCAGGTCCTTCAACTTTATTTGATGCAAATAATACCTCATCAGAAAAACAGCCAAGAATTGCTATTCTGCAAGGTGATGCGGATAAAATAGTTATCCCAAATAATGCTAATAAGATTCTTGATCATTGGTTAACAAAACATCGTATTGAAAAAAATAATGTAGATACGATAAATGATTATCAAAAACATGCACAGTTAACCGTACATTTATTCAGAAACACCGACCAAGAAACTAAAGTTATTGTATTAACCGAAAAAGGAATTGCTCACAAAATTTTAATTAATCCGGGCGAAAAATTAAACGAAGGGGGAGCTATGGATTTTCATACCGAAGATATTAATTTCCACTCTACTTTTTGGATTGCTCAGTTTTTTGGATTAACTCCTAAAAAAGATTAAACTCTTGTATTTAAAATATTTTTGGATACAATGATACAACTCATCTTATAATCCTTTCAAAATAAATCTAATAATTGTATCTTGGCTGCCTATCAAAAGGGTAAATTATGAAAGCTAATAAAATCATCAATTATATAACGAATGTATTAGAAAATATGCCAACCGACTGGGTAAATTTAACGACCCATCGACTAGACATTTATGATGAAAAATTGGCGAAAACTGAATTTTTAGAGCAGTTTGAAAAATTGTTTAATACTAATAATTCTGAATCATTGGCATTAAAAGAATTACCAACAGCTTTTGATTATATTCGGTTAGGTCATCCTTTATCTTGTGTGTTAGAATGGGTAATTGCCAACTTACACAACCTAAAAGCTGATAATGTTATTAGTTTTTCGTCATTTACCACACCTGTTTTTGCTGTATTAAGAAAAAATTTATTGGAGAATAAAAACACCCAAATTGTTTATACAGGACAATTACCTTCGTTTTTTGATACCGAAATCATAAAACAAGTTTATGGTTATAATTTTGAATTAAAGCAAGTTAGAAATGTAACAGATGTTCCTGAATTTAATGGTAGCAACATTTTCATTTCGCAACAAGATGATATTTGCAACATTAATCTTACTCCTAACATCGACTTTTTTATTAGTGCTAATGCACAATCTGGAAGTATCTTATTGGTTAATGGCGAAAAAAATGAAAGTTATATTTCTGAAATACAACATGTAAGAAGAAGAGAAACCATTGCTATGACACCAGCAAATACGCTGGATGTTTTAAAACAATTGACTGATCAGGCGACTTTAGGTAATACAAGTAATGTAGCAACTAACAAACAACTTGTTTTAGATTCAATTAAAAACATTACCAATACCAACATAAAAGCCGTAGTTGCTTCGAGTGGGTTATCTATGCAATATGCAATTGTTATGGGGCTAATTCATGATGCTCTAGAAAACCATAAAGGAAAAGCCATTAAAATTATTGTGCCACCCAACTGTTATGGCGGAACAAACGACCAAGCTAGACGAGTTGCTGCTTGCTTAGATAATGTTGAAGTAATGGATTTACCCGTAGATGGTGATCATAATATGGTGCAAAGCATAGAAATTGTTTTAGCTAAAATTGCTAAAGAAGATGCTATTCCCTACATTATTGCTGAAATACCTACAAACCCAAGAGTTGAAGTTCCAGACTTGATAAAATTAAGAGATGTTTTAAGTGCAGAACGCAAAACGGCAACGGGTGAAATTGCCATTGACCCTGTTTTTATTTTAGATCAAACATTTTGTCCGAACGTACACTTTTTAGGTGAAAATGATATTCTTTCAAGCGTAAGAACCATTGCTTATGTAAGTGGTTCGAAATTTCCAAGTGGTGGAAAATGTACTGCTGGTTACTGCGTGGCGAATGAAAAAGCAAAAGACTTAATGGAAAAAATTGAATTGCATTTAAACCTTTGCGATAATGAAGCAACAGCGCTTCAATATGAGTTATTAGCAAAACAATTGCCTTCAATGAACCAACGAATTGCTGATGCTTATAAAAACACCCGCGAGTTTGTAAACTTTATTAAAGAAACTTTACCAACAGCAAAAATCAATTTTGTTTCAGAAGAATTGGCACAACAAGGCTTTACACCTTCTGTATTTTCATTAGACCTTCCTACCAAAGGAAATACCGATGAAGAAAGAGAAAACTATAAAAGAACATTAAACCTTAAATTAATCAACTTAATGATTAATAAAATACCTCATGAAAGTAAATATTGTGTGAGTTATGGGCAATTAAAAGGCTGTTATTGGACAATCCCTGCAACTTCTACACAAGGAACAACCAAAGAAGGTGATAAAGATTATATTGCTCGTGTAGCACTTTCTGCTAACATGGATTTAGACTTACATAAAAAGGTTTTTTTAGACTTTGTAAAGAGTATTTAGGCCCGTTGTAATAAACTTTTAGTTTTTAACAAGTATTGACTTTGTCATAAAAAAACTCGAACTTCGTTTAACAACAGTTTTATATCACATTAAAACGTGACATAGAACAGCGTT
>CAXBPN010000119.1:0-7701 GCA_963977515.1 uncultured Flavobacteriales bacterium | reverse complement strand
TTACTCAATTCCTGCTTTTAATTTTTCAGTATTTTCTGCAATTTTTAATGCATCAATAATAGCATCAATATCGCCCCCCATAACACCATCTAAATTATATAGGGTTAATCCTATTCTATGATCAGTAACTCTTCCTTGCGGATAGTTATAGGTTCTAATTTTTGCTGATCTATCTCCTGTTGAAACTTGAGATTTTCGTTCTGCTGATCTTGCTTGTTCTTTTTTAATTATTTCTGCTTCATAAAGTCTAGAACGAAGAACTTTCATGGCTATATCATAATTTTTTATTTGCGATCTTCCTTCTTGGCATTCAACAACTACTCCTGTCGGAATATGCGTTAAACGAACAGCTGATTCTGTTTTATTTACGTGCTGACCACCTGCTCCAGAAGAACGATAAGTATCCTTTTTTATGTCATCTTTTCTAATTTCAATATCCACTTCTTCAGCTTCAGGTAATACAGCAACTGTTACAGCTGATGTATGAACTCTCCCTTGCGATTCTGTTTGTGGTACTCGTTGTACGCGATGTACTCCTGACTCAAATTTCATCACACTATAAATATCTTCTCCTTCGATAGAAAAAGATACCTCTTTATAACCTCCAGCCGTACCTTCGTTTACTGTTAACACTTCACTTTTCCAACCTCTTTTATCAATATATCTTGAATACATTTTATATAAATCACCAACAAAAATACAAGCTTCATCCCCTCCTGTTCCTGCTCTAATTTCCACAATAACATTTTTAGAATCTTCTTCGTCTTTAGGTATTAATAAAACTTTTATTTCTTCCTCCATTTTCTCTTTTTCAGGGAGTAATTTGTCCAACTCTTCCTTGGCCATGTCAACAAACTCTCTGTCTGTTTCTGTTTCAATTACCTCTTTAGAAGTTTCTATGTTACCAATAATATTTTTATACTTATTTAAAGCATCTACAATTATTTGTAAGTCTTTATATTCTTTATTCAACTTTACATAACGCTTCATATCATTAATCACTTCTGGATCAACAATCTGCTCACTTACCTGTTCAAAACGGATGTTTATTGCTTCTAACTTATTTAATAAATCACTCATATTTTAATTGTAGATAAATTCACCAAATTCACTCTTTATTGTTAATTCTTTCTTTCCTTCTCCAACAACTCTTCCAACAATTTTAGCATCTACATTAAATGATTTTGAAATATCGATTATGCTTTGAGCTATTGATTCTGAAACATATAATTCCATTCGGTGTCCCATATTAAAAACCTTGTACATTTCTTTCCAATCCGTACCCGATTGCTCTTTTATCAGCTTAAATAATGGCGGTACATCAAATAAATTATCTTTTACAATAATCTTATCTTCTACAAAATGTAATATTTTAGTTTGAGCACCACCACTACAATGTACCATCCCATTAATTTCGCCTTTGTGTTTCCCTAATATTTTTTTTATAATAGGTCCATAAGTTCTTGTTGGTGATAATACTAATTTCCCAGCATCAATAGATACACCATCGACTTTGTCAGTTAAAAAACAATTACCACTATACACTAAATCTTCAGGCACAGCAGAATCATACGTTTCAGGATATTTTTCAGCTACTTTTTTATTAAAAACATCGTGTCGTGCAGAAGTTAATCCATTACTCCCCATTCCTCCATTATATTCCGTTTCATAAGTTGCTTGTCCAAAAGATTCTAATCCAACTATCACATCCCCTACTTTGATATTAGCATTGTCAATTACCTCATCTCTTCTCATTCTACAGGTTACGGTAGAATCAACAATTATTGTTCGCACCAAGTCTCCAACATCAGCAGTTTCACCACCTGTTGAATAAATACCAATTCCTTGTTCTCTTAAATTAGTTAACAACTCCTCTGTCCCATTAATAATTGCTGCAATTACTTCTCCTGGTATTAAGTTTTTATTTCTGCCAATAGTTGATGATAATAAAATATTATCAACTGCTCCAACACACAATAAATCATCAATATTCATAATTAGTGCATCTTGAGCAATTCCTTTCCATACAGAAATATCTCCAGTTTCTTTCCAATAAGCATAAGCTAAAGATGACTTTGTTCCCGCACCATCTGCGTGCATTACTACACAGTGCTCTTCACTACTCGTTAAAACATCTGGAATAATCTTACAAAATGCTTTTGGATACAACCCTTTATCAATATTTTTAATTGCATTATGCACATCTTCTTTTGAGGCAGAAACACCTCTTTGCATATATCTTTCTGAATTGCTCATCTATAAAATAATTTCGGCAAAGTTACTACTCTAATTTGTATTAATTATTGTAAACAAAAAAAGTCCCGAAATAAATCGGGACTTTTTTTAATTATGTTTTTTATCTAATCCTCAGTCGATGTTTCTTCAGTTTTCGGAACAAAATCAGTACTTAAAACTTTAAAGTCAGTACGTCTATTTCTTTGATGTGCTGCTTCAATTTCTTCTTTAGATTTTAATGAATTAATATACTTCTCATCTAATAAAACATTATTAGCACCTCTTATCGGCTCACTTTCTCCCATCCCTTTTGCTTTAATTCTATCTGGATCTACACCTTTCTCTTTCACTAAGTAATCAACACAAGATTGAGCTCTTCTTTGTGATAGTTTTTGGTTATATGCAGCAGAACCTCTAAAATCGGTATGAGAACGTAATTGAATTACAATCGTTGGATTATCTAACATAATATTGTATAGATAATTAAGCGAATCTTTAGAATTTGGTCTTAAATCAGCTTTGTTATATTCGTACTCAATTAATGGTAACTTAATAACTGTATTCTCTACTGGTTGCAATGCATACTCATGAAAGAATTTCTTAGATTTTTCTAACCCAACAGTTGTTTCTTTCCCTTTAGCATTTAAATACTTTTCTTTTTCTACTAAAATCGAATATGACGTTTCTGGGTTGATATACCTAGCAGCACCATTTTCAATAAATGAAAAACTACCATTTTCATCAGTAATTGTTTCAGTTGACGAACCATCTGTTCCAACTAATTTAACTTTCGCATTTGCTAAAGGTGCTTCAGTTTCAACATCTTTAACAATACCTTCTAAAGAAAATAACATTGGAGGTAAATAAAACTGCCAAATATCATCTCCACCTTTTCCACCTTCTCTACTTGTTGTAAGGAAACCTCTATCTTGACCTGGTTCGAAAACAATACCAAAATCATTGGCTGGTGAGTTTAAAGGGTATTGTAAATTTTCAACTGTAGCCCATTGGTTTACACCTTTACTAGCTGCTTTAAAAATATCTAAACCTCCCATTCCAGCGTGACCATTTGAAGAGAAGTATAATTCGCCATTATCTCTAATAAAAGGGAACATTTCGTCTCCAGCTGTATTAATTTCTGAACCTAAGTTAGTAGGTTCAGACCAAGTCTTCGCTTTTTTGTCATAAGTAATGTACCATAAATCTTTTCCTCCTTGTCCTCCAGGAATATTTGAAGCAAAAACTAAAGTCATATCATCATCAGAAATAGCTGGATGACCAACAGTAAATGTATCTGCTGCAATTGGAATAACTTCTGGCTCTCCCCATTTTTGACCTGCTTTCTTTGCCCACATAATACTACATCCCATAACACCTTTATCCTGAACACCACATCGGGTAAAATAAATAATATTTCTTCTTGTATTTAAACAAGATGCTCCTTCACTAGCAGGTGAATTAACCGTCTCATTTAGAACAGTTGGCTCACTCCATTTTCCTTTTTTATCTCTTTTAGAGGTATATAAATCAGAAAAATTCATCCCTGTAACATCAGAAACATTTGAACCAGCAGATCCTTGACGAGTTGAAGTGAAATAAATTTCTTGATTCTTTTTATCTGCAAATATTGGTGAAAAATCAAAATCTTCAGAATTTAATAAAGGCATTGGATTCACAACAAAACGAGTTGGATTATCTTTCCATTCTTTTGCTTTTTCAGAAGATTTTATTCCTTCATCTGCTCTTTTATCACTCGGATTTGCCGCTTTATATTTGTTATATTCAACAATAGCGTCTTCATATTTACCTTGTGTTTTCAAAATATTTGCTACATAAAAAATAGCTAATGGGTCTGGGTATTTTGCTGTAATTGCTTTATTGTACCATACCGCAGCTTGCGTTCCATCTTCTTTTAATCGGTAAGATTCTCCAATTTTAAATAGAATTTCTGCTTTTACTTCTTTACTTTTTTCTTTAGTATAGGCTTTTTTGTATAAATCTATAGCTTGGTAATATTTATTACCATTAAAAGCCATATCAGCATCTTGCTTATAATTTTTTTGAGCAAAAGTTGTAAGCCCCAAACACAAGACCAAAGTCAACAAACCAAATAATCGTTTCATATTCATAGTAAAGTTAGTTTTTCAATTGAATTTGGCTAAAGTAAATAATTCTTTGAATTAATCAAAACAAGTTTGTTAAAAAAAACATTCTATCAATGATTGTTAAATTTAGACCAATAGTAATTAAATATAGTTAAATTATTTTGTAAATAGAATTTCTCTTAGTTTAGGTAATGGCCAAAGCTCATCATCAATCAATAATTCTAGTTTATCTGAGTGGTATTTAATCTCAGTAAAATAGGGTTTAACTTTATCACAATAAACTATAGCTCTCTCCTCACTCCCTTCTATTTTATTAGCAATTTTACGCTCCTCTAACATCTTATCACAAGATTCTTTTAACTTATTGATATGATTGGCTGTTTTTCTTAATATTTCATATTGAGTACTGGCCATTGATTTAGCTTCTTTACCCATTATATCATTCATACCTTTAATGTTTTTAATAATCACATTTTGGTATTTAATAGCTGTTGGAATAACATGATTTTGAGCTATATCTCCTAAAGTTCTAGATTCTATTTGAAGTTTAAGGATGTAGTTTTCTAATTCTATCTCATATCTTGCTTCAAGCTCAATGTTTGAAAATACGCCTAACTCACTAAATAAGTCTTTCGTTTTTTTGTCAATCATTACTTTTAATGCTCTCGGCGTATCTTTTAAATTAGATAACCCTCTTTTCTCAGCTTCTTTCACCCATTCATCTCCATAACCATTTCCTTCAAATCTTATTTTTTTAGATTCTTTAATTAATTTCTGTAATTCTTTTAATATAGCTTCATCTTTTTTATCTCCTTTTTCCATTCTTAAATCAACAGATTTTTTAAATTCTTGTAATTGTTTTGCTACAATAACATTTAAGGCTATCATCGCTGACCCACAGTTTGCAGCAGAACCAACGGCTCTAAATTCAAATTTATTGCCAGTAAATGCAAATGGAGAAGTTCTATTCCTATCCGTATTATCTAACATAATTTGAGGAATTTTTCCAATACTTAATTTTAGTTCCGTTTTATCTTCAGGAGTCATTTTACCTGCTTTAATGCTTTTTTCAAGACGATCAAGCATTTGTGTTAATTGAGAACCTATAAATACAGAAATAATTGCTGGAGGAGCCTCATTTGCACCTAGACGGTGATCGTTTCCTGCCGAAGCGATACTAGACCTTAATATATCTGCATTATCGTGTATCGCTTTTATCGTATTTATAAAGAAAGTTAAAAATCGTAAGTTCGTTTTAGGGTTTTTTCCGGGTGCTAATAAATTTACTCCTGTATTTGTACCTAATGACCAGTTGTTATGTTTACCTGATCCATTTAAAGATGGAAATGGTTTCTCGTGTAATAATATTCTAAAATCATGTTTTCTTGCAATTTTCTCTAATAAATCCATCAACAATAAGTTATGGTCATTTGCTAGATTTGCTTCTTCAAACATTGGAGCACACTCAAATTGATTAGGTGCAACTTCGTTATGTCTTGTTGTAACAGGTATTCCTAATTTTAATGCTTCTATTTCATATTCTCTCATAAAAGCACTCGCTCTTTCTGGAATAGAACCAAAATAATGATCATCTAACTGTTGTCCTTTAGCAGGATTATGACCTACTAAAGCTCTACCTGTCATCATAATATCTGGGCGAGCATTAAACAAAGCTTTGTCAATTAAGAAATACTCTTGCTCCCATCCTAAACTTGTATTTACCTTATTGATACCTTTATCAAAATACTGACAAACATCTGTAGCAGCTTTATCCATTACATTTAATGCTTTTAATAAAGGCATTTTATAATCTAACGCTTCTCCTGTATATGCAATGAATATTGTTGGAATACATAATGTTTTCCCTATAATAAAAGCAGGAGAGGTTGGGTCCCAAGCAGTATAACCTCTCGCTTCAAAAGTATTACGAATACCTCCATTTGGAAAACTTGAAGCATCTGGCTCTTGTTGTACTAAATTATCACCATCAAATTTCTCTATTGCTCTACCACCGCTGATAGGGCTAAAAAAAGCATCATGTTTTTCGGCTGTGGCACCTGTTAATGGCTGAAACCAATGTGTATAATGTGTCACTTGTTTTGTTAAAGCCCAATCTTTCATTGATGAAGCTACTTGGTTTGATAATTGTCTATCTAATTGTGTTCCATGATTGATTGCACTCATTACGCTTTTATAAGCTTCACTTGGTAAATATTCTCTCATTTTTTCTTGAGTAAAAACATTTACAGCATAATAATTTGAAGCCCTATCTGAAGGAAATTCAACGTGTTTTGGTGTTCTCGATAAAGCATCTGCTAAAGCATGAAATCTAAAAGTTGTCATTTTATTTAAAATAATTAGTTATTATTCTACGAAAGTACATCTAAAATCAAAAAAATGATATTATTTACTTAAATATTTATTAACACCCCCTTAAATTTTAATAAGAAAAATATAAAATATAATAAAATTAAAAATTAACCCCATAAAAAAAGGTGCTGTTTTAAAATTCAAGTAAAATTGGATTTGCAACAAAAAGTCGGACAATTTTTCTAAGAACAATGCTAAAAAATCACAAGCGGAGGCTTCCGATAGAAACTGAAAGATAGGTAATGCCTTACAGAAATCATTACTTTTATCAGTACTTAAAACAGCAAAACACTTTTCCTACAAAGGCGTTACCCCAAGAAAGTTAATTCTGTAGGAACATCCAATAACCACCCAGTAATACTTCTGCGTTCTGTATTACAACTTTTAACTTCATGTAAAGTCTCGCTTAAAAATACAGCCAAACGATTGGCTTTAGGAGCAATTGTTTCTATAGCTTCTGTTTCTTCGTTGTACAATACTAATTCTCCGCCATCGCCTTTTTGCCAATTTTCATTTAAATAAAATACAAATGAAATAATACGATGCGGGTTTGTTTTAAACCGATCACGGTGCATTTGGTAACCTTTGCCTTTAGGGTAAAAAGCATAATGTGTTTCATAATCTTTAATACCTAAAAAACAAGTTCGGTTTAGGTTCGTTAATAATTCGTTAACATATTCGAATAATTTATATACAGGTGCTGATTTATCACTAGAATCAATCCATCGAATAAAATCTCCTCTTACTGTATTATCAATAGTAAAGTGTATTTGTTTTCCAATTCCTGCTTTTAAGAATTCATCTTCTTGTTGTAATTCTTCAAAACGTAGTTGTATTTGCTGTAATTCAGCTTTGGGTAATAAATTATCTACAACAGCATATCCTTTTGTAACAATACTAGCCGAAATAGTTTCAGCCACAATAGGGTGATTGCACATAAGTCGTATTTTAAGTGCGACAAATGTAACGCAATAAACTATTGCTTAATCAA
>CAXBPN010000118.1:0-7717 GCA_963977515.1 uncultured Flavobacteriales bacterium | reverse complement strand
ATTAAGTTTAATATTTTTAATAGTAATATCAATAATGGGATGTAATCAAGAGAAAGCTTCAGAAGAAATTCGAGAAGTAATGAGTTTACAAGAAACTGCTTGGAATGAAGGGGATATTGAACAATTTATGGATGGTTATTGGAAATCAGATTCTTTAATGTTTATTGGTAAAAACGGGATAAAGTACGGCTGGCAAACTACATTAGATAATTATAAAACATCATACCCAGATAAATCTGCTATGGGAAAATTAGAGTTTGAGATACTTAAATTAGAAGTAAATGGGTTATCAGCATACATGCTAGGGAAATGGAAGTTAACTAGAAAAGAAGATAGCCCTAATGGTTATTTTACACTTTATTGGAAAAATATTGATGGTAAATGGGTGATTACTATTGACCATACCAGTTAACTTATTTTTTCAATTTAGTTCCTCCAATAATAATAAACAACCATCCGGTAATTATTAAAGCACCACCAATTGGTGTAATTGGTCCAACAAATTTTAAATTTTCTAACATTAAAATGTTTTTTAGGGTAAGCAGGTAAATAGACCCAGAAAATAGAATAACACCCCAAAATATAAGTGAAGAAGCTATTTTGAATTGCTTATTGTTATAGTTTTCTATTAACAAAAATAAAAACAGAAGCACAATTGCATGACTTATTTGATACCGAACACCAGTATTAAAACTAGCCAATTGTTCAGGGGTTAAAATGGCATTCAAAGCATGAGCACCAAAAGCTCCTAAAATTACTCCTATGCACCCTAAAATTGCTCCTTTTATCAATATGTTTTTAATCATTTTATAAAAAATTAGTTGTTAGTAAATTTCACAAAAAAATATTAGGAAACCTCAAATAAATAGCGAAATTCGAGCTAATTCTTTCACAAAAAAATAACATGAAAAAAATACTGGTAATAGGGGCGGGGAGATCAACATCTTCATTAATACAATATTTATTATTTAATGCGGAACAAGAAGGCTGGTTTATAACCATAGCTGATCAATCAAAAGAATTGGCTATGAAATCGGCAAAAGACCATGAACGAGCAAAAGCTATTGCTTTTGATGTGAATAATGAAGAAGAAAGAATAAGGTTGATTGATGAATCTGATTTAGTTATTTCAATGTTGCCAGCTCACATGCATATTTCTGTTGCTAAAGATTGTGTAAAATATAAGAAACACATGGTTACAGCATCTTATGTTTCTAAAGAGATGAAAGAATTAAATAATAATGCTGTAAATGCAGGGGTTGTTATTATGAACGAGATAGGTGTTGATCCAGGTGTCGACCATATGTCTGCAATGAGAGTTATTGATCAAATTAGAGATAAGGGTGGAAAATTAGAAGCATTTGAAACATTTACAGGCGGTCTTATTGCACCCGAAAGTGATAATAATCCTTGGAATTATAAATTTACTTGGAACCCAAGAAATGTTGTTCTAGCAGGTCAAGGAGTGTGTAAATTTATTCAAAATAGGAAATACAAGTATATTCCTTATCACAAATTATTTAGAAGAACAGAAATTATTGATATAGTGGGACATGGAAAATTTGAGGGCTATGCCAACAGAGACTCTTTACAATACAGAAGTATTTATGGTTTAGATGATATTCCAACAATGTATAGAGGGACATTGCGTAAACCAGGATTTTGTAGAGCTTGGGATGTGTTTGTTCAGTTGGGAGCTACCGATGATAGTTATATTATGGATGGTTCAGAAAGTATGACTCATCGTGATTTTATCAATTCATTTTTAGCTTATAATGAATCAGATTCTGTTGAGTTAAAATTCAAACATTACTTAAACATCCGTCAAGATGATGTAGATATGTTTGAGAAGTTTGTTTGGCTAGGTATTTTTGATAATACCCCTGTTGGATTATCAAATTCAACTCCTGCTCAGATGTTACAATGTATTTTAGAGAAAAAACTTTCACTAGAAGAAGGAGATAAGGATATGATTGTAATGTGGCACCGCTTTTTATATGAGTTAAACGGAGAACATAAAGAGTTGCATTCTTCGATGGTAGTAAAAGGGGATGATCCAATTTATACAGCAATGGCAAAAACAGTAGGATTACCTGTAGCAATTGCTACAAAAATGATACTAAACGGAACTATTTCTACTCCAGGTGTTCATATTCCTATATCAAAAGAAATTTATGAACCTATATTAAATGAATTAGAAAATTATGGAGTTCATTTTGAAGAAAAAGAAGTAACACCTTCGTTCTATTAACACAGTGTTGAGTGAAGAGTGATGTGTTATGTGGTTTTCACAACACTCAACACCCAACACCCAACACTTGAATAATGAATATTTTAATCGTATCAGCAACCTTTTTAGAAGTAGAGCCTTTGTTAACTCATTTTAAATTTGATGAACAAAGCAATCAAAAATTAAGAAAATATACATTTAATAAGCACCAAATAGATGTGCTAATACCTGGTGTTGGTATGACTTGTACAGCCTATTGGATGGGGAAAACCCTAAACACGAAACTGTATGATTGTGCGATTAATTTAGGGTTGGCTGGTAGTTTTAATAATGAAATCAAGATAGGTGAAGTGGTAAATATAACTTCTGACAGAATTTCTGAAATAGGAGCACAAGATGGAGAGAGATTCTTATCATTAATTGATATGGATTTAATAGAGGATGAAGATTTTACCTTAGCACATGGAGAGATGGTAAATTCGATACCATTAGAAAATACTACAATAAATAATTTAAGAAAAGTAAAAGCAATTTCAGTTAACACTACGCATGGTGAAGAAAATGAGATTGAAAAGGTGGTAGAACTTTTTAACCCAGACGTTGAAAGTATGGAAGGAGCAGCTTTTTATTATGCTTGTTTGTTAGAAGGAATTACTTGTACTCAAATTAGAGCAATATCAAACAAAGTGGAACCACGTAATAAAGATAATTGGGATATTAAATTGGGGGTTAAAAACTTAACTGAAACAAGCTTGCGGTTGTTAAAGGAATTGTAACACTACTATATATAATGTGTCTTTAGTTTTTTAAGGCATTAAAGTAATACTCTCAACTACCAACAGAGGCTTGGCATGAAGTTATATGAGAACAAACAATTGCTGATGCTATTTTAAACAGACTTGTTCACTCAACACATAGAATAGATTTAAAAGTTGAATCTATGAGAAAGAAATTTTAGGTAGTTAAGTGTACCAACTCTAAATTATAATCATATTGTAAATCTTCGTGGAGTGTGGGTATAATTTTTTTGATAACTTCAATTTGACGAAGATAGATATTGTATAAAGTTTGATCTCTTTTTATTGAAGGAGTCATACTTTTTAAAACAGTACAAAAGTAAATGAGTAACTCAACTTCAGTTTCTTTTTTTGTAGAATAACGACTGTGTTTTTTTATATTTCTTAAAATTTTTCGAACGCTTTTTTTGATAAAGTAGTAGCTACTTTTATTGATTTCGGCAAACTGTTGATTGATTTCTATTTTTATACTTTCAATGTAAGAAGCTTCATTATCTATTTCGTATAAAAGGTAAGTGAGTAGTTCTTTATTTTCTTTTTTAAATTTTGAAAGGCGTAAACAAATCTCTAATAATTCTTCTGGAGAACGGTGTTTTAATTCTTTTTTTATATTGCTTACTGATGCTGCTTTCATTTAGTTAAAAATCTCCATTTTCTTCAAACTCCTCCTCGTCAGGTTGAGCAATTTTATCAATAAATTTTCCTAATCCTTTTTTCTTTTTTTTTGGTTGATCTTCTTTCTTCTTACTTCCGACCTTTGACTTCCGACTTTTGTCTCCTGATTGCTGACTCTTCTCATCCTCTTCCCATTCTATCTGTAAACCAGAGTCTTTTGGTGAATCGTCTTTAGATATGTTTGCTGTAGAGTCTTTTTTAAACCAACCAAACTCATTGTTTAGTAGTTGTTTGACTGTCTTTTTTTCTTCTTTTAAATCTTGTTTCCATTTTTCTTTTACACCTTTAGAATCGTAACCTATTTTGTAATTATCAACTGTTCCAGTCATTCTTAAATATAAACTCATTTTCCTTTCCCTGTCATCTTCAATATATCCAAATTCAGAATTTTCTTTCTTCTTCGATTTCGCTTTTCGCCAGATTACATCACTCATTAAAACTCTAAATTGGTAATCAATTTTATTATCGAAACTATGAGTTCCTGCAACATCAACATCTAAAGCTGAAGAACGAATAAAAGTTTTAGGAATAGTAATGAGTTGATCCTTAATTTCAATTTGGGTAGTTAAGTTGTTGAATTTAATATTTTGAAGTTCTTCCACTTCAATGTATTTGCTCATTGCTAATAGGGGTTTGTAATCTATCAATTCTCCTTTTTGGATTGATAAATCGGCCAAAACATAAAGCATATCTCTGTTTAAAGTTAAATGACTATCCCACAATGAGGCAAACTGAATAGTTGCAGTTACTCTTCCTTTTATATTTTCTTGAACAAAATATTCTTGCCCAAAATTTTCAAACTCATAAAAAAGTTGATTGATATCAATCTCATTTATTTGAGCACTACTGGTCATTGTTACTCTGTTGTTTTCAGAAGCATCCAAAACAAAATTTGTATTGGTTATGTTTCCTTGAAGAGCATTAAAACTTACGTTAGAAGCAGTTAAAACACCTCTATTAATAGTTAGATTTCCTTTTACATTTGTTGCCTTAAAACGCCTAAAAGTAAAGGTATCAATAGCTGTAACGCATTTAAATGTAATGTTTTTAGGTAAACTTAACGTGTAAATAGAATCTTTAATTGCTCTTTCATCTTTAAGTAATAGTTCGTCTAAAGCTAATTTAGAAGCTTCGATTGTCCCATCAACAGTTAAGGGTTCATTTTTCAAAAATAGAAATGCCAAAAGGTTATTGAATTTACCTTTTACATTAAATCTATTTGCATTCAATTTTCCGTTGAGCGAATCTATTTCAATATTGTTGTTGTTAAATTGAAAAGCTCCATTTAATTGTTCAAACTTTACAGGATGGTTTACCAATTTAAAATCGGCATTTTTCAGTTCGGCATTACCTTTTGCATTAAGCTTTTGTAAATCTTTAGCTTGTATATTATTTAATTCTTTAATGTAACCTGAGTAGTTGATATTGATATTTAATAAACCTGTTACGGTTTCTAAGGTGTCAATTTTAAAAAAATTACGGGCTTGGTTTAAATCAATATTTGCTTCCGAATTAAATTCGATATAAGGGTTTTCAAAGTTTGTAATGGTATAATTTCCAGCTATTTTTCCAGCACCAAAAACAGAATTAAATTCTGATAAAGAAAGTTTAGTTGTATTATTCTTATTTCCTTTTCCGTTGCTAAAACTCCCTTTAGTGTTTATGTTTGATAAAGAGATATTAGAATTACCTTCTGTAATTGTACCCTTTTTTATTTCAAAGTCAGCCTCAATTCCAGGGGTGTGTTGTGCCGATAATTCTCCAATAATGGTTGATTTAAAACTAATGACGCCTTTGCTTTTATAAGTTAATAGTTTTTCTTTTTGTGATTCAGGTAAGAGAGAGAATACATCTTCAATCTGGATGTTGTTACCGTTAATTTTTAGATTAAGATTTGTTCCATTTTCGGTTTCTTTTATATTTCCGTTGAGGTCAAAAGAAAGGTTTTCAATGGCAAGGTCGCCTTTTTGGATTTCGTAAAGTTTTTGTTCTTGGTTTACAGAAAAAGAGGTGTTTACTTTTATTGATTTATCTTTCATTACGGATTGCCCACTTTCATTAAATTGATGAACAAATAAATCGGCAGTAGTAGTGAGTTTGTATTTTACAGCTGAAAAATCTCCCGATAAATGGAGACTGTTTGCTTCAATAGAAAAATCAAGATTCTTGTATTCATTTAACGTGTAAAGTGTAAAGTTTGTAAACTGTAAACTACTTAATTCGAGATTGAAATCGTTTGCAGAACTGTCTGGCATTTCCTTCCAAACATGATAATTGTTATTTCCTTTTTTATCTATTTTAATGTTTACCAATCCATTTTCAACATTAATTTTTTTAATGATGTAATTTTTATTGATGATGTCAATAATATTAAATTGAAGGTAAACAGATTGAGCAGAAAATAAGGTGCCTTTTTTTTCTCCCGAAAGCTTTTGGGATTGAATCACTTCTTCAGCAGTAACTGTTTCAAATTCTAAAGAAGCATAAGGGAATTTTTTAAGAACCGAAAAATTAATTTCTTTCACTTCGATGCGTGTGTTCAGTCGTTCATTTATTTTACTAAGCATATAACTTTTTACATCTTCTTCATAAATTGAAGAGATGACAATACTACTGCCTACAATAAGCACAAGTAAAACGCTGAATACAATTAAGAATCGTTTTAATAAACGCATAACACCATTAACGATAAAATAACTTATCTATTTCAAAATTAGATGCGAAAAGGTGTGAATTTCACAAAAAGTAAAATAGTATTCAACAGTGAAGTATGTAAAAGATGTTAGGCTTTTTTAGTCATTTTAAGGAAAGCAACTTCTTCGTTAGTTAAATAACGCCATTGCCCACGAGCTAAGTCTTTCTTAGTTAAGTTGGCAAAAGATACACGGTCAAGTTTTATTACTTTGTACCCCAAGTGTTCCATCATTCGCTTAGCGATTTTGTTTTTATTCGAACGAATTTCAAGACCAATTACTTTTCTATCATCTCCTTTTCCAACAAAACTAGCTTCTTCAGCTTTACTAAAGCCTCCTTCAAGTTCAAACCCTTCCATCAAAACATTTAAGTCTCCTTGAGAAACATTTTTGTCAGTAGTTACTTGGTAAATTGATGTAACTTTTGTTAATCTTTTAGCTAAATCTAAATCGTTAGTAAACATTAAAACACCTGTAGATGCTCTATCCATTTTGTCAACGGCAGAAACTGCTTGTTTGTGTTTTCCAACCAATTGTAATGCAGTTTTTCTTCCTAGAGCGTCATTTGCAGTTGTAACAAAGTTTTTAGGCTTATTCATTACCAAGTACAACTTTTTTTCGTGCTGGATAGTTTCGCCACCAACAGTTACTTTGTCTGAAGGTTGAACTCTAACTCCCATTTCAGTCACCACTTTATCATTTATAGAGACCGCCCCAGATAAAATAATATTATCAGCCTCACGTCTTGAACATATACCTGCGTTAGAGATAAAACGATTTAAACGCATGCTTTCATCATTCGGGTCACGTTTTACTGCAGGTTTTTTAGGTGTATCATTTTTCTTTGCAGCGTAGGGTTTGCTTCCAGAAGATTTGCGTTTAAATGTTTCCTTCTTTCCGGTACTTGGTCGTTTTGAGTTTCTTTTTGGTTTGTCCATTTGAGTTGTGAGTGTTGTGTAATCAGTATTGAGTTTATAATCCCTCCCTTTTTGGGAGGTTAGGAGGGGCTTTTATCTTATCTCTCCTCCGTTATCCATGGCTTTTTCAGGAGAAACAAATGCTAATTCACCTTCGTTGTTTTCAGCCATTAATATCATTCCTTTCGATTCTATTCCTCTAATTTTTCTTGGAGCTAAGTTCATCAATATAGAAACTTGTTTCCCAATAATATCTTCGGGTTTGTAATGTTCAGCAATACCAGAAACAACAGTTCTTAAATCAATTCCTGTGTCAACAGTTAATTTTAACAATTTATCAGCATCAGGGTGTTTTTCGGCAGTTAAAATAGTAGCCGTTCTAATGTCAATTTTTGTAAAATCATC
>CAXBPN010000117.1:0-7719 GCA_963977515.1 uncultured Flavobacteriales bacterium | reverse complement strand
CCCCAAACACTGTCTAAAATTACTTCTCTGGTGAAAACCTTTCCTGGTTTTGATATTAAAAGAGCTAGTAGTTCAAACTCTTTTTTAGGAAAAGAATATTCTTCACCTTCTTTATACACTAAATATTTTTCTCGATCTATGCGTATTGAGCCTTCTTCGTCAACCATTTCTTCTTGACTTGAGCCTTTTCTTCTTAAAATTGCTTTTACCCTACTTACCAACAATCTTGGTTTAATTGGTTTAGAAATGTAATCATCTGCACCAGCGTCAAACCCCGCCACTTGAGAATAGTCTTCTCCTCTTGCACTTAAAAACACAATTAACGTGTCTTTTAATTTTTCAATATTTCTAAGCTCCAAACACGCTTCTATTCCGTCCATTTCAGGCATCATTACGTCCAAAATAATCAAGTCAGGCTCTTCTTTTTGAGCAAGCTGTATGGCTTCTTTTCCGTTAGTGGAGGTTATCACTTCATATCCTTCTTTTGATAGATTATAGCCAATAAACTCTAAAATATCTTGTTCATCATCTACTAATAAAATCTTTTCCATCATTTGATTTATTTATTCTTTTACGAAGTTACAACTGTTCTGTAGTTGTTGTGTTAAGTTAACATTAATTTATTTTCTAACCAACAAGTGTAAAGCTATTGTGCTTGATTTTTGTTTCTCTTCTTTTCTCTGTTAATGTTTTCTTAACACGATGTTAAAACAACTATAAGGTTACATTCATCACAAGGTAACCTCTCTAGCTTTATTTTGCATCATAAAATTATAAATTGAAAAACTAAAATTAATTAAAATGAAAACTAAAAACCTATTATTAGCTACGGCTTTAATTCTTGGAACAAGCTTAATGTTTACTTCTTGTTCAAAAGACAAAGGCAACAATGAAGATCCTATTCCAGTAGCTCCTGTTACACCTTCCGCAACTTATACTTTATCTGGAAACATTACATCCAATATGACTTTAACTAAAGATCAGGTATGGTATTTAGATGGAAGAGTTATCGTTCAATCGCCAACTGAGTTAACTATTGAGGCGGGAACTGTTATAAAAGGAAAAGAAGGGCAAGATGCTAGTGCCTCGGTGTTAATTATTGCTCCAGGAGCAAAAATTCACGCAACAGGAACAAGTTCGGAGCCTATTGTTTTTACATCTGAACTAGATAACATTACACCCGGAAATGTTATGACATCAAACTTGAGCACCGAAACAAATAATTTATGGGGTGGTGTGATTATCTTAGGTAACGCTCCTATTTCTGCTGGAACCGGTGGTACATTAGCTGATGTCGAAGGTATTCCTGCAGGTACAGCTTCTTATGGAGGCTCTAATCCATCTGATAATTCTGGAGAATTTCAATATTGCTCAATCAGACATGGTGGTGTTGTAATTGGAAATAACAACGAGATAAATGGCTTAACCTTAGGAGGAGTAGGGACAGGAACTCAAATTGACCATGTTGAAATTGTTGGAAATGTTGATGATGGTATTGAGTTTTTTGGAGGGTCGGTAAACCTTACTGATGTGGTAATTATTTATCAAGGTGATGATGGGATAGATATTGACCAATCGTACAGTGGTTCAGTTACAAATTATGCTATATTTATTGGAGCAAATACTCAAGGAGATGCTCATGAAATAGATGGACCTGAAGATTCTGGCGTAAACGCTACTGGTCTTTTTACTTTAGACAAAGGTTATGTTGTGGGTAACTCAGGTAACTCAGCTAAGTTTGCTGTTCTGAAATCAGAAGCACAAGGAACATTAAAAAATTGTTTCTTTACAAACTTCCCTTCTACTGCTGTAATTCAGGTTAGAGGACAAGTCGAATATGATAATTATATTGGAACAGGGGCTCAGCCATTGAACATTACAGGAAATGTTTTTAATACAACTTCTTTGACTGGCTTATTCAGCTCTACAATTGCTGATTATTCTGCTGGTACAACTAAGTTTGAAACTGATGGACTAAACTCAACAGGAGCTGTAGCAACAAATGGTTTTGATGCTACTCAGTTTGCTGGCTGGTCTTGGGCTTCGTCAACAGGGTTGCTTAACTAATTAACAATTAGTTAATGTTGAAGTAATACTTACAACATTTTACAGTCTTAAAATTGTCGCATGAAACATTGCGGCAATTTTTATTTTATTAAAATCATGAAAAACACATTAACACTACTATTAATTATTCTTTGTGTTAACCTAGTAGCACAAACAGGCAAAATAAGAGGAACAGTAATAGAGGATGCTACAGGTTTGCCATTAATTGGTTGTAGTGTAATTATAGAAGGAACAACAACTGGAGGTATTACTGATTTTGATGGTAATTATACAATAACTGTTGCTCCAGGAACCTATACAATTGTAAGTTCTTATGTTTCTTTTGCTACACAAAAAATAAACGACGTTGTTGTAAAAGATGGAGATGTAACAATTGTTACGTTGCGAATGAAGGATCAATCTATAACGGGAGAAACATTTGAACTAACAGCGAAGCAAATAATTAATAATGAGGCGGCAATCTCTACTATTAAAAGAAAATCAGTGAATTTGGTTGATGGTATTTCTGCTCAAACATTTAAAAAAAATGGAGATAATACTGCTGCTGCTGCGCTACAAAGAGTAACGGGAGTTTCTATTCCTGATGGAAAAAATGTTTATGTACGTGGTCTTGGTGATAGGTATTCTAAAACCATTTTGAATGGAATTACCATTCCCGGTCTTGACCCCGATAAAAACTCTGTGCAAGTTGATATTTTTCCTTCCAACATTATTGATAATATTATTGTTTATAAATCATTTTCTCCTGACCTTCCTGGTGACTTTACTGGAGGAATGGTGGATATTGTTACAAAAGATTTTCCTGAGTCTAAAATGCTAAGTACATCTGTAAATTTGAGCTACAACCCAAGCATGAATTTAAAGTCTGACTTTTTATCTTATAAAAGCTCTTCAAGTGACATGTGGGGATTAGGGGCTGGAGATCGTGCTCTTCCTGTTGATCCATCAAAAAATATTCCTCGCCCCCTAATTTATCCCGAAAATGATGTTTATGTAGAAAACAAGACTAAAAGCTTTAGTAGAGAAATGTCAACAATTGAGCAAAGCAGCTTGTTAAATAGTCGTTTTGCTTTTAGTTTTGGAAATCAAATAGAAAAAGAAAGTGCAACATATGGATATACACTCGCATTAGGTTACAGAAACTCTTATAAACACTATGACGACTATGAGCGAAATTATTTTGAAAAAAGTGATAGAAGAAATGAAAATGAAATGAATCCTTTAGATTCTAATAATGGTCAATTAGGAATTCAAGAAGTATTATGGAATGGATTGTTGAGTGGGTCTGTTAAACGAAAAAAGAGCAAATACACCCTTACTGCATTTCACGCTCAAAATGGTATAAAAACAGCCACACACCTAACACAAACATCAACAGATGACTCTGAAAATGTAGGTGTTTTAGATAAAAGTATTTTATATTACAATCAAAAAAGCATCTCCAACATTCTTTTAGCCTCAACACACCATCCGAATAAAAAATTAGAAATTAAGACTGCTGTTTCTCCTTCGTTAGCAATAAATAAAGAACCTGATTTTAGACAAACTTTCTTTTTAGTAAAAGATGACTCTTTATACAAGTTAAGCTTAGGTGAGGGTTCTAGAGTAAATAGAACGTATCGAAGTCTTAATGAAATTAATATAAACGGTAAAGCTGATGCAAAATGGAGTTTTAAACAATGGAGCGGCCTGGAAAGTTTTGTTAAAGGAGGAGTAAATTACACCTACAAAAACAGACTTTTTGATGTGGTTCAATATTACTTTAAAGAAGCCAACCCCAATGATAATAACAATAATTACAGTGGAAATCCTGACGATCTGTTCACAAACGAAGCTCTTTTCAGTGCACAAGCGGGCAAAGGTATTTATGCTTATGGACAAATAGATTCTTCTAATATTTATGATGCAAACCAAACTATAGCTGCAGCTTATTTAATGAATGACTTAGCAATAGACAGCTCTTTAAAAATAACTTATGGTGTGAGACTTGAAAAATTTCAAATGAGATATACTGGACAAAAACAAACAATTACTAATCCAAATACTGACAGGTTTGACAACACGATTGTTCTAGACAAAATGGATTTCCTTCCTTCAGTAAGTATTGTTTATGCTATCATAAAAGATTTTAATGTAAGAGCAAATTATAGCCGAACATTAGCTCGACCATCGTTTAAAGAAAAATCTGCGGCCCAAATTTATGATGCAATTACTGAGCTCACTTTTTTAGGAAATCTAGCGTTAGAAGAAACAAATATTAACAATTATGATTTGAGGCTTGAAAAATATATAGGATCAAAAGATATTGTTTCAATTAGTGGTTTCTATAAAGACTTTTTAAACCCGATTGAACTTGTTTCTTATAGTGCTGCTAGTCCTGACAATATAACCCCAAAAAATGTTGGAAAAGCAACTGTAATTGGGGCTGAGTTTGAGTTAAGAAAAAGCTTAGATTTTATTTCTGACAAAATAAAAAACATTAGTATTGGAGGAAACATTACCTATGCTAAATCTAAAGTAGAAATGAGTATTGATGAATACGAGGGAAGGTTGTTGTTCGCAAGAGATGGTGAAACTGTTGAAAAAACAAGACCTTTTCAAGGGCAAGCACCATATACTGTTAATTCTTTTATCTCATTTTCTAATTTCGAAAAAGGGATAGATGTCAATTTAACCTATAATGTTCAAGGAAAAAATTTAGCCTTTGTTGGGATATCGAGTATTCCTGATGTTTACAACAAACCTTTTCATAGCTTGTTGTTTAAAGCTTCTAAGTTCTTAGATCAAAAGAAAAGACACCAAGTAAGTTTTACGGTTAGAAATCTTTTAGCGAGCAAAAGACAATTGATATACTCTTCTTATCAAGCTCAAGATCAGGTGTTTTCTTCTTTTAGTGAGAATAGAACCTTCGGTATAACATATACCTTTTCAATTAAATAAATAAGTCAATTTTGTATCAACCTATTTCAGGGTAACCCAAACACTATTCTAGAAAATCTACGAGGCTAATCTATAACCAACTCCTTTTATTGTTTCTATAAAATAATTGCCCACTTTTTCTCTTATTTTTCTTATGTGAACATCTATTACTCTTGGATTAAAATTATCGTCAGAAGACCAGACAATTTTATGAATTTCTTCTCTTGAATACACCTTTTTTGGGTTTAAAATAAAAAGCTGTAATATTTCAAAATCTTTTCTGGGCAAGTATGTTTCTTTATCTTCTTTAAACACGGCGTAACTCTCCAAATCTACTTTTACATCTTTAAAAACGAGCTGCTTTTGTTCTAGTTTCTGTTTCTTTTGATTACTCCTGTTTAGTATTGCTTTTATTTTCCTTACAAATAATCGAGGATTTATAGGTTTTACTATATAATCGTCTGCTCCAGCTTTAAATGCTTCAATTTCAATATATTCTTCGTTTTTGTCAGAAAAAAGAAGAAGAAATGAATTTGTCTTTTTCTCGTTTCTTAAAAAGTAACAAACCTCTATTCCGTCTGTTGTTTCTAGGTCTAAATCAATTAACACAATATCAGGAGAGGTATTTAAAATGCTATCTAGTGTTTGCTTTTTTGCATCAGAATACAATACAACCTCATAACCTTCTTTATTAAAAAGAGGGCTTAGTTTTTCGCTTTCTATTTTGTTGGTTGATAGTACGGCTATTTTGGAGGACATTGTAAAGTAATTTTACATGAAAATTAACTTTACATCTCTTTTTTTCGGTTAACTAAAAGTTAAGTCTGTATTAAAAATGAGCTGATTAATAGACTTTATTGCTAACAACCTCTCCTGCTTCATTTCTGCTAATCCAGGTTCCAGAACGGCTTCCATTATTGTACTCCATCTCATATCGGTTAATTCCGTTTTCATCCCAAACCAACCAATTACCATGTTTTACGCCTTCACTGTAATTTGCTTCTGCAAGTTTATTTCCTTTTTCTCCCCATTTAATCCATTTACCTGACTTTAGCCCATTTTTATAAAATCCTTCTTCCATAACTTTACCATTTTGGTAATAAAACACAGCTTTTCCGTCTTCAACTCCTTCATGAATTTCATAAACAAATTCTTTATTTCCATTTTCAAAAAAGGAAGTTAATTCACCATTATATTTTTGTCCTTTTTCATCAAGAAAAAATCCATCTACTTTTTTTATTTGTTGACTAAAACCAATTAAAGAAATGGTTATTGAAGCTATTATTAGGGCTATTCTTTTATACATATTTTCTGTTTTTGTGTATCTCTTACGCTAAAAGTACATTTTTTGTTCTTCTTTTTAAACAAAAAAACCCCGCATTGCGGGGTTTTTTTACTCTTAAATGAGTTTTTATTTTGCTTCCAACTTTATCTCTATTTGGCTTTCTTGAGTTAAATCAATTTCTACTTCTTTGTTTTTATAAGTAATTAAACTTAACTCTATTTTGTGAATTCCAACAGGCATGTTTTCTAAAGAAAAGTTTCCGTCGAAGTCAGTATAAACAACCGTTTCTTCATTGTCTATTGTAACTTTTACTCCCGTAAGGTTTTCGGTATTATCAACAACCTTTCCTTTTAAAGTTGTTGTTTTAATTTTAGTTGTTTCATTGTTATTTGCAAAAGCTATAACTGAAAATAAAAAAAGGATTGAAAATATTGTCTGTTTCATAGTTTTAATTTTTAAGCAAAGTAACGACATTGAGACAAAAAAAATGGTAACACATTTTTATCTAATTGTTAAAAATGTGTTACCAATATTAAATTAATGTTAAGTGCTATTAATGTTCTCCTGTCACCCCTTCTGATACGTTAATTGTGTGGTCGCCTATTTTCTCTAATGAATTAAACA
Source organism: uncultured Flavobacteriales bacterium (assembly GCA_963977515.1). Taxonomy (GTDB): domain Bacteria; phylum Bacteroidota; class Bacteroidia; order Flavobacteriales_E; family Vicingaceae; genus Vicingus. The sequence goes on along the minus strand of CAXBPN010000117.1, from coordinate 824 downwards.
ATTCGCTATAAATTGTTGCACTTTGAAAATTATAGTCTCCTCTTTCAACACTTTCAAAATGCTCTTTACGAATCGTTTTTCTGTAAGAGTTAATACTATTTTCAAGCTCTATTGCTTTAGTTAATGAAACATCTTCATAAATACTATCTAAGTTTTTAATCATATTTTCTAAAGCAGACTCCACAAGCTCAAACATATTTAACAGTTTTTCTCTTTGTTCGGGAGTAAAATAAACTTTTTGTTCGTTTTTACGCTCAACACCTTTCGACATTTGATAATAAATATCTCCCATTCTCTCAAGGTTTCCTATTATTCTTAACATCCCCCTAACTCTAATGCTAGAATTTTCACTCATTTCTCCTTCTGATACTTTTGCCAAATAATCTGCAACCTCTACTTCTATACGATCGGTAATGTCTTCGTATTTTTTAACACGAGCGAGGGTTTTACTAATTTGTTTAGAGTCTGTTGTTGTAATTAGTTCTTTTAAAAACCCGTTCATTTTTTTAACAACCCCACCAAATTTAAAAATTTCTTTTTGAGCCTCCATAATAGACATTTCAGGTGTTGACATTATTCCTGTACTAATGTATTCCAAGTGATATTCTTCGTCTGAATCTCCTTTTGATTTTACCATTTTAGTTGCAAGATTAACCAATGAAGGAACAAACCAAATCATTATAAATACATTCGCAGCATTAAATAGTGTGTGGAAAATAGCAAGCCCCATTGGTGCTCCTTCTGGTAAATAAGGGTCTGGAGAATTTAACCATCCCATGGCTATTGTTCTTACTATTTCTAAGAAAGGAGTAAATGAAATAATT
>CAXBPN010000116.1:0-7743 GCA_963977515.1 uncultured Flavobacteriales bacterium | reverse complement strand
GAGAAGGCCCAATAAACGTAATACCTCCTTCAGTAAATTTTCGAGTAGCATCTGCGTTCTCTGACAAAAAACCATACCCTGGATGTACTCCATCTACTTCTAAATCTTTACAAATTTGGATAATCTTATCAACCTGTAAATAGGATTGATTAGATGGAGGTAGTCCAACACAAACAGCTTCATCTGCATATTTAACAAATGGTGCTTTTCTATCTGCTTCAGAAAAAATGGCAACAGTTTTTATTCCCATTTCTTTTGCAGAACGCATTACTCTTAATGCAATTTCTCCTCTATTGGCTACTAATATCTTATTCATGGATTGTATTTAAAGTTGTTAAAGTTAACAAATGACTTTGATAAATTAAAGAAGGTTTTTTGTATATTAGCTAATTAATTAACTTATTCATTATGAGACTGTTTACTCTTATTTCCATTCTTTTACTATCAATTAATAATCTTTATAGTCAAGTTTGTGACACTAATGCTTTGCAAATTCACAAAGTTTCTGCTTCAACTTTGGATGCAAATATTACCCCTTTTGAACTAAATAGACACCATGCTTTTTTTAATACCTCATGCGCTCCAAAAAATAAATTAGTTTTTTATTTAGTAGGTACTTTTGGGAATCCGAAACTAAATTTATTATTTACTAAAATGGCTGCAAATTATGGCTACCATGTAATAAGTATAAAATACCCAAACAATACTAGTGCTACAACTGCATGTGCTACAGAAAATGACACCACCTGTTATGAAAACTTTCACAAAGAAATTATTTTCGGAACAGACTTATGCCCTTCAATTTCAGTAGATAGTACAAATAGTATTTATGTCCGTAGTGTTAAACTATTGGAATATTTATCAACTACTTATCCCTCAGAAAATTGGGGCCAATTTATGATAGGAAATGATATTGACTGGACAAAAGTAATTACTGCTGGTCATTCTCAAGGTGCTGGTCACTCAGCATATTTGTCTCATATTTTTCCGGTTCAGCGAGGACTTATGTTTGCTGGCCCGAATGAATATATGAATAATTATAATAGAGTAGCTCCATGGTTTTCATCAACTAGTGCAACTGCTGATTCTAACCTTTATACTTTTAGTAGTATCCATGATGAATTATCAAACTTTAGCAAACAATATGCTGCATGGGCTGGATTAGGTATCCCAGATAATGGAGACACAGTTGATGTTATTGGGAATAACTGCCCATATAACAGTACTCGAATGTTATACACCACTAATTTTGTTACAGCAGGTGGGTGGTCGAACCATGGTGCTGTAGTTTCCGATGATTATACTCCAATTGATGTTAATGGATATCCCTTGTATCAAGATGTTTGGAAATACATGCTTGGAATTTGTGATTTACCAACCAATATTATTGAGTCAATTATAAATAATGAAGTTAATGTTTTTCCAATTCCTGCAGAGGAATACATTGTTGTCCAATCACAAAATTCATTTGATAATATTGAAATCATCAATTCTCTAGGAGAGACCGTTTTTATAAAAAAAGACTTAAAGTTAAATGTTACTAAAATTGATGTTTCTTTACTAGAGCCTGGAATTTATTTTATTAAAATAAATGCTGATAAATCATCAATCACGAAAAAAGTAATTATTCAGTAAGTTTTTATTGAGGGTTTACAAATTGCCCAAATAAGGATTTACCAAACTGGCAATTAAGTGTAAAGGCAACATAGTGAACACTTTCTATTTCTTGAGTTTTACCATCATAAAATTTAAAAGATTGAGACTCTGATGATCCTATTTCAATCCTCAGCTTGAAAGTTGATTTTATTTTAAAATTGATTGAACTGAAATATTTTATTTGACGATAATTTACCGATTTATTATTATTTGAAAAATAAGAATCTTGTCTATATAATGTGTTGATACCATCAAAATTAGCACCAAAATCAATATTGAGAAATTTCAGCGGTTCTATGTTTACCTTTAGTTCAAGCGGAAAGACTATTTTTAATTTAGTTTTATACGGAATCCAATTTCTCAAAATTCTTTTTTGCAACCCTAAAATGGGTACGGGATAAAACTTACCTTGATTTACAACCAATCCAGCTCCATAAAAATAGATAAAATCAAAACTCTTTACTTTTACTCTTGCTCCATAACCTCTAAAATTTGGAACCAAATTTTCCTTGTAACTTTTATCGCTTTCATCTACATAAAGGTTTGCCGAATAAACCCAAATTCCCTGTCGAATTCCTGCATTTAAACCCGTTATTCCAATTGACGCTTTGTAAATATTGTTAGTTGATTTGCCAGAGAAACTAGATTGATTTAATCCAATTTTGGAAGTTAAAAATAATTGAGAAGAACTTAAATTCATCTTTTTAAAATCTAGATTTTTTAAGTCTAAATTAATTTTCGTTTTTAACGGAAAAATAAATTGTAATTGATGTTTATTAAAGTTAAAATCTATTGAATCATTTACTTGAGCAGCTCCGTGAAATTCTGAACTATAAGTTAAACCTGAACTAAATAAAAAATCGAGTTGTAAGGATTGAGAAAAAGAAGAAACTAAAGTCCCTACATACAACAACAATCCTATTATTAACTTTTTACTCATTAAATATATGTTAGCAAATTTACAATTTAACCATTACTCCAATCAGATTTAACAACCATTTTAAAATCCTCTCCTTTTTTTACCTAACTTATCTCCTTCATTAAAAAAATTATATAAAATAGAGTTTTTAAAATTGTAATTAAATGAAATATTAAAAAAGGGGGTTGGGCTCATTTTTTGAGAATAATCGTTTGACAACCCATTTAATTCTTGGAAAAATGCATACCCCATTTCAACTTTAACTTTATAATACTCACTAAGTCTTGTGTTTATTCCTAAATGATTTTTTAACTGTCTCAAATTAATCGTATTGTCATTTCCTATATATCTTGATCCTTCACGATATACTGCATTTATTCTATTGTAAGAAGTTGCCAATTCAAACTCCACTTTATTCGCCAAATTATATTTTAGTTTTATATGAACAGGTGCTATTATTTCAAAAGATAATTGCGAAGATAATTGAGTCCAGAACCCAAATACAGGCAAAGCAATAATCCTACCCTGAGTAAGTGCAATACCAGGACCAACGAAAGGAATAAACTTTAAATTTTTAGGATTTACATGTGCATATACTGAATAAGCTCTAAAATTAGGTGTAAAACTACTTTTAAATGATTCTTCACTTTCTGTTGCCGAAATATTAGCTGCATGCAACCATACGCCTCGTTTTCTACTTGCAGTAATATAAGTTAATTCTAATTCTCCGTTATAAATAGTATTAAAGTAATTCTGAGAGGATAAATCAGGTTTGGCTATACTGAATTTAGATGTTAAGAAAAGTTGATTGGCTTTTGCTTTCTTATTGTCCATGTCAAACTCTTCTAAATCAACTTCTTTTGTCCGTAATACTTTTACAAACTGTACTTTATATTTGATTAATTGAAAAGTGTTGGTATCATTGACTAATGCAGGCAATATATGTTCTGCACCAACAGTAGCTCCTGAATTAAAAATATTCCGAACATTAAAAGATTGAGTGAAGCAATAATTGCTTAACGATAAAATTAGAATTATAAAAACTACTCTTTTCATTTGTTAGGAGAGTAAATTTACAACTTATATTTTCGTAGTTTTAGTTTAATTATTTAACCACTATCAATGCCTAAAAGACAATTAAAATTTTGCTTCTTAGCCGAACCAACCGATGTGAATTTTGGAGGAAAAGTTCATGGTGGAGCTGCAATGAAATGGATAGACCAAGTAGCTTATGCCTGTGCAAGTTCTTGGAGTGGAGAGTATGCAATAACCATTTATGTGGGAGGTATTCGTTTTTTAGCTCCAATTAAAATTGGAGAATTGGTTGAGCTCGAAGCAAAAATAATTTATACTGGTAATTCTAGTATGCATATTGCAGTTGATGTTTATGCGAAATCTACAAAAACAGACAAAAGAGTAAAAACAACCCACTGTATTATCGTTTTTGTTGCTGTTGATGAAAATAATAAACCTGTAAAAGTGCCAAAATGGAGTCCTAAAACCAAAGAAGATATCGCTCTTGAAAAGTATGCCATAAACTTAATGGAAAGAAGAAAAGAAATCGACAAAACAATGCAACCATATATTGAAAACTAACTTCATTTTATTACTATAAAAATCATTATTTGTAGTCATTTTAATTTCATACTTTTGTGCTTTAATGAAATTTGCCTCTCCAGAGTTCCTTTACGCCTTAATCGCCATAGCGATACCTATTATCATTCACTTATTTAATTTTAGAAAGTTTAAGAAAGTTTACTTTTCAAACATTAGTTTTTTAAAAGAAGTAAAACAAGAAACTCAATCAAAATCTAAACTAAAACATTTATTAATACTACTTAGCAGAATCTTAGCCATTACCTTTTTGGTTCTAGCTTTTGCTCAACCTTTCATTCCAACTAGTTTAACTGAGACTAACAATAGTAATGTTGTTGGTATTTATATCGACAATTCATTTAGCATGGAAAGTACTAGTGAAAATGGTTCTTTATTAAATGAAGCTAAATTAAAAGCGGTTGAAATAGTTAATTCTTACAAAAAAACAGACCATTTTGTAATTGGTGACAATAGTTTTAATGCAGGAAGTCAACGCTTATTAAATGCTGAAGATGCTATTGACAAGTTGGAGGAGATTCAAATTACTCCTGAAACAAAATTACTATCTGCTGTAATTACACGTATAAAAAGTGCAATTACAGAGCAAGAAAATACAAACAAAGCCATTTATGTTTTATCCGATTTTCAGAAATCGACAAGCGACATAAAAAATATTACTAATGATTCGCTTACGCAGCTCTTTTTTGTACCTGTAAAAGGCAATCAGTTAAGTAATATTTACATTGATAGTTGTTGGTTTAACTCTCCGTCTCATGTACTTTTTCAACAAGAAAAATTGAGTGTGGTGATTAAAAACAATTCTCCAACCGATTTGGAAAATATCCCTATAAAACTTTACATTAATAACCAATTGGTATCTCCTGCTAGTTTTTCTGTTAAAGCAAATGAAGAAACAGTTTTAGAATTAAACTACCAAAACAAAACCAACGGCATCCAAAATGGAAAAATCGAATTGAGAGATAATCCAGTAACAACGGATGATACTTTTTTCTTTTCTTATCAAATTTCAAAATCGATAAACGTACTTGAAATTACCAACGAAAACTCCAACAACAAAGTTAAATCAGTTTACGAAACCGATAGCGTTTTCAATTTTACAAATTACAATGTAAATCAACTCGATTACTCGCTAATTAAAAAAAGTGACTTGGTTGTATTAAATAATTTAAATGAAATTTCATCTGGACTTGCGACTTCGATTAATAAGTTTGTAGTAAACGGGGGCGATTTAGTTATTCTTCCTTCCAATCAAATTGACCTGAACAGTTATCGTGAATTTTTAAGTTTATTAAACATCAATTATTACCAATCCATTGATACTACTTCGACTAAAGTAAGAGAAATTGCTTATCAACATATTGTTTACCAAAATGTATTTGAAGGTAAGCCTGACAACAACATTAACTTGCCTTCAGTTTATCAGCATTATATTTTATCTACCAATAATACCGCATACAAAAACACTATTCTAACCTTAAAAAATGGAAACGATTTATTAAACGAATATAAAGTAGATAAAGGAACTGTTTATTTAAGTACAATTAGTACAAGTGAAGAGTTTAGCAACTTTACCAACCATGCTTTATTTGTGCCTACTTTTTATAATATTGGCTTATTAAGTCAACCTAACCACCCTCTCTTTTATACTATTGGTGATGGAGCAAGTTTGTTACTCGATAAAATTGATAATGAAAATGTTTACCATATTAAAACAGAGAATTTCGACATTATCCCAAAGTCACAATCAACAAATTATCACACAACTATATTTATAGGACAAAATATTGTAAACTCAGGAAACTACACCCTATCAAGTAAAAATAATGAGCTTGGATTAGCTTTTAATTACAGTAGGAAAGAATCTGATTTAACATATAATACAAGTGAAGAGATTGAAGAACAAATCAATAAATCTTCAATTAATGCTAGTTTATTGAGTTCGGAGATTAATAGTTTAAACTCAACCATAAGTGAAATAAAATCTGGAAAAAAATATTGGAAATTGTGTATTATCTTAGCACTCTTATTTTTAGGAGCTGAGATTGTGCTTATTAAACTTTTTAAATAGATGAATGTTTTAATTAAATCGGCAACAGTTGTAAATGCTAACTCTCCATTAAATGGAAAAAAAGTTGATATTTTAATTGAAAAAGGAATTATTCAAAAAATAGCTTCTAGCATAAAAAACACTAATAACTACAAAGAAGTAACTCACAAAGATTTACATGTATCTGCTGGTTGGATAGACATGAGAGCTAATTTCTGTGACCCAGGGCATGAGTTCAAGGAAGATTTAAATTCTGGATTAGATGCAGCTGCCAAAGGAGGATTTACAGAAGTAGTATCTATGCCAGATACATTACCTGTTGTAGATTCAAAATCAGGAATTGAATACGTCATCAATAAAACGAAAGACAATATCGTAACCGTTTACCCAACGGGAGCTTTATCTCAAAATTGTGAGGGCAAAGAAATATCAGAAATGTATGATATGCACTTAGCGGGAGCAATTGCTTTTACTGACAACAAACATTCAATATCTAACCCAAGTTTATTGAACCGGGCATTATTATACAGCCAAAGTTTTGGAGGTTTAATTATGGATTTTCCGAACGATAAGAACTTATTTAACAACGGACAAATTAACGAAGGAATAATAAGTACTAAACTAGGACTAAAAGGAGCTCCAGCTTTAGCGGAAGAATTAACCGTCACTAGAAGTTTATACTTAGCAGAATACTGCAATGCTCCAATACACTTAACAAACATTTCTACTAAAAAATCGGTTCAACTAATTAAGGAAGCAAAAGCAAAAGGTTTAAAAGTAACGGCAGATGTGAATTCTTACCACTTACTACTGAACGAGAACGAGTTGGAAACTTTTGATTCGAACTTAAAAGTTAAGCCACCTTTAAGAACTAAAGATGACAACAAGGCTTTAATTAGAGGGTTAAAAGATGGAACGCTTGATGCAGTTTGTTCTGACCATACTCCCGAAGATATTGAAAACAAACAATGTGAATTTGACAATACCACTTTTGGAATGATTAACCTTCAAACCTCTTTTTCTGCTCTGAACACTGCTCTGAATGGCAAAATAAACTTAGATGAGTTTATTGAAACAATTACCACAAAACCTAGAACAATTTTAAAAGTAACTCAACCGCAACTAAAAGAAGGTGAACTAGCCAACTTGACTTTATTTAGCCCATCTACCGAATTTGTTTTTGAAAAAGCTCAAATTATTTCTAAAGCGAAAAACAGTCCTTTTGTTGGACGAACACTTAAAGGAACAGTGATTGGGATTATAAATAAGAATAAAGTAAAGTTAGTTTAATTTGAACCATAACTATTCAGCGTATAAGTAACATCAACCCCTAAACTGTTAACATAACCTAATTGAGGGTTAAAAGCCTTTTTTACATCTATTACTTTTTTGTAAACCAATCCAATTTTTGCAGCAAATTTCTCTTGATAAAATTGTCGTTGAATTAAAATCTCATCGCCATCATCAAATTGAGTAACAGTTGCAACAGAATCTAATCCAATAC
>CAXBPN010000115.1:0-7804 GCA_963977515.1 uncultured Flavobacteriales bacterium | reverse complement strand
GAAATAGCTGTATTGTAAAACAAATTCATTTCATCTATGGCAGCTTTCTTTACACCTAATGAATTAAATATTGCTTTTACACGTTCTACCTTAATTCCATTCTTTAAAGCAGTAGAAGTCAAACAAAATTCTAATTCTTTTCTAGTGTTACCTTCTGCTAGTTCTTGAGCTTTTAACAACAAGTAAGTTTTTTTATTAGCAATCACGTCTCCTCCAACTTGTTTCCCAAATTTTTCGGGATCTCCATAAAGATCCAAAATATCGTCCATTAACTGAAATGCTATACCTAAATTTTTACCAAACTCATAAATATGGTTAGCATCATCAGTTTTAGCTTCTGCTAATACAGCACCAATTTTTAAACTTGCAGCTAACAACACCGCAGTTTTCAACTCTATCATTTTTAGGTAATCATCAATGGAAACATTATCCATTGTTTCGAAATCCATATCATACTGCTGCCCTTCACAAACCTCAACTGCAGCCTTATTAAATATGGTTAAAATTTCAGGTAAATATTGATTACTCTCTTTTGCTAATAATTGAATTGCATTAACAAACATTACATCTCCTGATAAAATTGCAGTATTTGCATCCCACTTTTTAAAAACGGTAGTCTTACCTCTTCTAAGAGGGGCATCATCCATTATATCATCATGTAGTAAAGTAAAATTATGAAACACTTCAATTGCCAAAGCAGCACTCATTGCTTTAACAGGTTTTCCTCCAAACAAATCATTTGATAATAATAGTAATGCAGGTCTTATTCTTTTACCTCCTAATGCTAATGTATATTTTATAGGTTCATATAACTTTTTAGGTTCTTTATTATATGATAGTTCTTCTATTGCTTGATTAACTAAAGAAATGTAATGATTGATTTTCTCCATTAAGATAAAATATAACTTGTATCTTTTAATATCTCAGCAATTCCTTCTTCGATTGTTAATAGATCTTTATTTCCTAACAACTCTTTCATCTTGGTAATATCTGGATGTCTTCTTGTCATATCTCCTTCAGGAAGAGGTGGTAAAAACAGTAATTTAGAATTTGAATCGGTCAGCTTAATAATTAGCTTAGCTAAGTCAAGTACAGTTGTTTCTTGATTATTCCCAATATTAATTGTTTGGTTAGCATAATCTTCAGAAAAAGCAGCTTTGATACATGCCTCAATATTGTTTTTCATAAAACAAAATGTTCTGGTTTGACTTCCATCTCCATAAATTGTTATTTCTTCATTATTTAAAGCGGCATTTATAAATTTAGAGATTACAAAATCCTTACTTTGCTTTGGTCCATAGGTATTAAAAAATCGAAAAACGGTAAAATCTAATCCATATTCTTGTTTATATGATTTTAAAAATGCTTCTCCAACATTTTTTACAATTGCATAAGGTAATCTTGAGTTTAAAGGAGTTGTTTCTTCATTTTGTGGATATTCTACTGGCTCTCCATACACTTCAGAAGAAGAAGCATACATCACTCTTTTTACTCCTGTATTTTTTGATAAGTCAAGAATATTTTTAATCCCAGAAATATCATTTAATACTTTAACTGGATTTTGCAAAGTACGTTGCACACCAACTAAAGCTGCATAATGAAATACATAGTGAAAAGAAAATGTATGAAAAACACTCGTAATTTCTCCTATGTTATTTACATCGCATTGAATAAATTTTAAATTATTATTTACAGCTAATGGAAGTTTATTCTTAGACCCTGTTTGTAAATTATCTACAACAACAACGAAATTGTTTTTATCTTTAATTAACTCTTCAACTAAAGCACTTCCAACAAAACCTGCCCCTCCCGTAACTAATATGTTATTTTTTATTTCACTCATTAACAATCTCCATTAAATAAGTACCATAACCACTTTTTATTAATGGTTTTGCTAATGCTTTTAGTACTGCCTTAGTTATAAACCCTTTTCGGTAAGCTATTTCTTCTAAACAACCTATTTTTAACCCTTGTCTTTCTTCAATAACTTGGACATATTGACCCGCCTGCATTAATGAAGCATGCGTTCCTGTATCTAGCCAAGCAGTTCCTCTGTCTAATATTCCTACTTCTAATTTTTCTCTTTCCAAATATATTTTATTTACATCTGTAATTTCATATTCACCTCTAGAACTTGGTTTTAATTTTTTAGCAATTTCTATTACTTCATTATTGTAAAAATATAGCCCTGGTACTGCAAAATGAGATTTTGGTTTTGCTGGTTTTTCCTCAATAGAAATTGCTTTTAAATTCTTGTCAAATTCAACAACTCCATATCTTTCTGGATCTGACACATGATAAGCAAAAACTACTCCTCCATCAGGATTTGTTTTTTCCATTAACAATTGCTCCAACCCTGTACCATAAAATATATTATCTCCTAAAATTAAAGCTACATTATCATTCCCAATAAATTCTTCTCCTATCACAAATGCTTGAGCTAACCCATTTGGCACTTCTTGAATTGCATATTCAAATTTACATCCAAATTGAGAGCCATCTCCCAATAAAGTTTTAAAGCTTGGATTATCATGAGGAGTTGTAATAATCAATATTTCGTTTATTCCCGCACTCATTAGAACTGAAATGGGGTAGTAAATCATAGGTTTATCATAAATAGGCATTAACTGTTTACTTACTGCCAAGGTTAATGGATGAAGTCTAGTTCCTGATCCTCCTGCTAAAACAATTCCTTTCATAATAGTTTATTTTCTATGCTTTCTTTTTCAATATGTTTGACCTCCAATTCATCTAATTCAATATCTTCTTCTTCATCAAATATCTCAATTAGAGGTTCTTTTTTAAATGCTTTTGTTGTTAACGCTTTGTCTAAAGATAATAATAATGATGGTAATAAAACAAGGTCAGCCAAAATTGCCATCATTAATGTAAATGACACTAAATACCCTAAAGCTACAGTCCCTCCAAAGCTTGACACTGTAAAAACTCCGAATCCAAAAAACAAAATTGTAGAAGTGTAAATCATACTTACTCCTGTTTCTCGTAAAGCTAATAAAACAGCTTTTTTTATTCCCATTCTGTGAAGCTTCAATTCTTGTCGGTACTTAGCTAAGAAGTGTATGGTGTCGTCAACTGAAATACCAAATGCTATGCTAAATATTAGAATTGTTGAGGGTTTTATTGGAATTCCTATATAACCCATTAAAGCTGCTGTAGTTAATAAGGGTAATAGGTTGGGGATTAACGAAACTGCTACCATTCTTACTGAAGAAAAAAGAATAGACATTAAAGAGGCTATTAATAAAATAGCTAGTGCAAGACTCGTAAAAAGATTTTCAATTAAATAATCTGTTCCTTTAAGAAAAACAACACTTGTACCTGTTAAAGTTACCTCATAGTCTTTTGGAGAGAAAATAGAATCAATTTTAGGTCTAATTTCTAATAAAAGAGCATCCATTTCTTTTGTTCCAATATCAGCCATCTGAAAACTAACCCTAGTAATTTGATTAGTTGAGTCTATAAATGATGAAAAATCTTTTTTAACACTATCTTGAGTTACATAATTTTTTAACTTTTTCAACTCTGTAGCTGGTGGTAAAATATAAAATTTAGACTTCCCATTTCTGTATGCCTGATAAGAAAACTGTATGGCTTCTACTATTGATAAGGGTTTTGAAAACTCCTCATACAAAGACAGTTCTTTTTGAAGTTTCTTTATTTTATATAAAGTTTTTCCATTATCAGCAAAAACGCCACCCTTCTTTTTGGTGTCAATAACAACTTCAAAAGGCATTACTCCTTTAAAACTTTTCTCAAAAAATTTCAAATCTTGAACAATTGGGTCATCTGCTGGAAGGTCATCTATAATATTACCTGTTGTTGTAATTAATGAAATACCATACAACCCAAGACCTAATATGATAATTGAAACGATATAAACCTTTTTTCGATGAAAACTTACTATATTAACTAAAACATCAACCATTTTAACCATCATCTTGTTTTCAAGATGTTTAGTATGCTTTTGCTTAGGAGGTGCTAAAAAGCTAAATATTATTGGTATTAATAAAATAGACAATGTAAACACCATAAATATATCTATAGCAGCAACGATTCCAAACTCGACTAAAATAGAGCTCTTAGTAAAAATAAATGTTGCAAACCCTAAAGCTGTTGTCGTATTTGTAAGAAATATTGCGTTTCCCGTTTTTTGAATTACTCTACTCAGGGCTTTAGCCTGATTACCATGTTTTCTATATTCCGTATGGTATTTATTGAGTAGAAAAATACAATTTGGAATACCGATAACAATAATTAATGGAGGTATTAATCCTGTTAATATCGTGATTTCAAACCCAAAAATTGATAAAATTCCCATAGACCAAATTACTCCAACGCACACTACAAGCATGGAGTACATGGTAACTTTAAACGATCTAAAAAAGAGATATAAAATGAACGAGGTAATTAGTATTGATAGAATTAAAAATATCTTTATCTCATCTGCTACTTTGGTAGAGGAATTTGCTCTAATATATGGCAAGCCTGACTTATGAACTTTAATACCTGTAATGCCCTCAAATTTAACTACCTCCTCGTCTATTGCTTCAACAAGTCCATTTCTATACTTAGAGTCAAGCACTTCTCTGTTAAGGGTTACAGCAATAAGTGATGCGTGAGTAATATCTGAATATAAAAATCCTTCATAAAAGGGATAGTTATATAATATCTTTTTTAAAGAATCTACTTCTTGCTGTGAGGTAGGTTTTTTCTTTACTATTTGTTCAAAATCAAATCTTTTTTTTGCGGTATTTTTTTTGAGTGTATAAGCACTTGCAACTGATAAAGCTTGGGTAGTTCCATTTACAATTATTTTTTTCCCATCTTTCTTAAATTCAACCTTTATTTCTTTAATATTTTTGGTTAAATCATACCATGCGTTAAAGTTATTTAATTCGTATAGGTTTTCATTCTTTATCCCAATAACAACAACACTTCCATCTTGACCAAAATTTCTCTTAAAATTATCATACGAAACATAAGTAGAATCTGATTTAGGAAGCATTTGAGCCATCTGATAACTCATTTTTGCAAACTGTGCAAAATAAGCCATAACTACAGTAATCACACCCAATACAATTAAGATTGCTATTCTATTTTTTAATATGAGTTTTGAAATTTTAAACCACATGGTATTATACCCTAATTACTTTAAGAGTGTGCAAATATCATAAAATTAAAAAGGAAAACTTGAGAATCAATCGCATTATCCCAAAATAATATTAATAAGTATAGCGTTTATTTACTCTACTTCCTTGTCTTGAGTATTTTTTAACTTTGGAATTTTTTTAACGTATATCAAGTTTTGAATATGCATAATACTAGGTTGATACCCAGAAATATTCGATTGTAAAAGTCTGTAGTTTTCATTATACCATAATGGAACTATAGGTGCATCATTAATCATTAATTGCTCAGCTTTAAGGCAAATTTCATTTCTTTTTGCTTCATCAATAGTTGAGATAGCTTCTTCATATAATTTATCAAATTCTTTATTAACGTATCTAGAACCATTTGGAAATGAACTCTCTTCCATTGATGAAGGAACTGTTGCTCCATAGGTAATACTTAAAAAGTTATCTGGTGTTGGAAAATCTGCTAACCATGCAGCAACCGACATGTGAGCGTCTCCTTTAGCTTCTGCTTTCATTTTTTCAGCAAATGATACAGAAACAATCTCAACATTTATATTTAAAGAAGTTCTGAATTCTTTTTGGATTTCTAAGCCTACACGCAAAGCTTGACTTTCTTTCCCGCTATTATATAACTTTAAAGTTGGAAATCCTTCCCCATTTTTATATCCTGCTTCCGTTAAAAGTTGCTTGGCTTTCTCTACATTATATTCCAAGCCTACAATAGATTCATAATCATAACCTTTAATTGCAGGAGGAACAATTCCGTTATTCGCTGGGCCATAAGCTTCGCCATTTAATACAACATCTACAATTTTAGTTTTGTTAATACACATTGCAATTGCTTGTCTTACTTTTACATTATTAAGAGGTTCAACCATCGTGTTTAACTGAAGGTAAGAGGTTACCAATTCGGGGTATCTTCCTAAAACGTATTTTGGAGGTTTTGCTTCAAAATCAGAAATTTGATTCTCAACAACCGTTTTTATGGATGCTGAAGGTAAATCAACTATAACATCTAACTTTCCTGCTTCAAACATCTCTAATTTTTCTTGACTATTACTCACATAATGCACAACCACTTTATCTAAATAAGGTAATTTATTTCCTTCCTTATCTTTTAAATGATAGTTCTCATTCCTTTTTAATAGTGTTTTATTACCTTCTTCATCATGTTTGTCAAGCATAAACGGACCAGTACCAACAAAACAATCTGATTTATTTTCAAAAGCTTCTTTTGGAACAATTGAGGTATTAATAACAGCTAACGAATTTAAAAAATTAGCTGACGGTTTCAACAATGAGATTTGAACTGTATAGTCGTCAATTATTTTTATTCCTTCTACATCATTAATGGTCTCATTTTCATGAAATTGAACAGCTCCAACAATTGAGTTTTTAAATAAGTTGTAAGCATAATTTCCTTCAACATTAGAACAAGCTCTTTCAAGACTATATTTCACATCTTTAGAGGTAAGTACTCTCTCTTTTCCACCTTCAAAACAATCATTATCATGAAAAGATACTCCTTTCTTTATTTTAAAAGTATAAGTTAACCCATCTTCACTTACTTCCCATGAAGCGGCAATCGAAGGTTCTATCGTCAAATCTTTTTCATTAAATTTTAGCAATCCTTCATAAATCTGACCTAAAACTTGAAAAGAAAAACCATCAACAACTTTTATTGGATCAAACCCTTGTACTTTTTCACTTAAAGCTAAATTAAAAGTATTATCTTTTATCTGCTCATTTTTAACCTTCTCCTGAGCAGCATTACTCTCTCCTTTATCATCTTCGCCACAAGAAAACAGAATTGCTCCGGCAAATATAAATGCTATAAATAGTCTAAAATTTTTCATATCTAATTTCTTTAAAAACCAAATATACTAAAATCGGTATTCGAATTCAATAAGTACGTTGTTTTACAGTAAAAAAACTTCTATTAGTTCATCCTCAAAAAATAGGTATTCACCTAACAAATGTACTTTAAGGTCTAAAACATGCAACCTAATGGAAACGTTTTTAACTAAAAACATTTCCAGTGTGTAAAAAGTTTATTACGTTTGCATTAAAATTATATTTCCTATGGAAAAACAAACTAAAGTAATAGCTGGAATCACAATGCTTTTTATGAAGTTAGGCATTAAGAGCTTAACAATGGATGATATTGCTCGACATATGGGTATATCTAAAAAAACGCTTTATCAATATGTTACAGATAAAAATGATTTAGTAATAAAAGGTGTTAGTCTGATGATAGAGCATGAAAAACAATTGCTTTGTTCTGCTAATGAGTTAAGTGCAACGGCAATCGATGAATTAATTGGGGTTACTAAATGTGTAAGTTCTGAAATTGGAGAAATGCACCCTTCAGTGATTTTTGACCTGCAAAAATACCATCCTGACGCATGGAAGTTATTAGAAAATCATAAGAAAGCATTTATACATAATATGATGCTCGAAAATTTAAAGAGAGGAATTAAAGAGGGGTATTATAGGGAAAATATTAACCCTGAAATTATTGCCAACATATATATTGGGATGGTTGACAACATACTAAATCCTGAGAATCCAATTAATAAAAACATGAGCATAGACAAAATGCATACCGAAATAATTCGATATCATATTAAAGGTATTGCAAATGATAA
>CAXBPN010000114.1:0-7853 GCA_963977515.1 uncultured Flavobacteriales bacterium | reverse complement strand
AACTATACACCAGACCAATTAAGTGCGTTTGCAGAATACGAATTAAAAGATATGCTCGGAAAGTTTGGAGATAAATGTTCAGAAGAATTAAACATAAGCTTTGATAATATAGCTGTTCCTCAACAAAACATTAATAAAGACTATTTAATTGGCAAATGGAAAGATCAAAACTCAACATTCACTATTTATAACAATGGGACAATATTACTCATATTCGACAATGGAAAAACCTTGTTTGGAAATTGGGAATTAACTGAAAATAAACTCAAATTTATTTTCGATTTCGGAAAAACAATTGACGAGTATATAATAATTGAACTTACTGATAAAATATTCAAATATAAAGGCACAAAAGAACAAACAGTTTGGAGTGCGGACAAAATTGGTAATTACTAAACCATAGTCATCAATAATTTAAACTAAAAAAATATGAAACAAATAATCCTACTAATTACTATTGCTACTCTTTTTTTTAGCTGTTCAAAGTCAAATAGAGAAACATTAATACTTAGCTTATGGTGCTCTCACGACAAAGCAAAAAGCAACTCTATTTGTTTAGATTTTGAAAGTGGTGATTTTCCAGATGGCTACGAGCGACTTATAACAACAATAGAATCTGAGCATAATAACGGTCAATTTAAAATTGATGGAGATAAAATTTACCTTCGTTTTCCTGATGAGTTGAATATGGAAGCCAATAGTTCTTTTTTTGAGCAAGAAATGGAATTAACCATAAAAAATATTAATGAAAATTCCGTTTACTTAGTAAATTCTTCAGGAAATGGAATAACATTAATTCGTGAAGATAATCCTCGATAAACTCTTTATAACAACTCAAATCCAACAATAGCATAACTTTAATGTTAATTATACGTATATTTGCACTATGGTACACAACCTAACATATTCAACTAATATTTTAGACACCTTTAGTGTTCTTTCCTCTTTCAATCTTGCTGAGTCAATTTGGGACAAGTACGAAAAGTACGCTATTCCTAAAATTGAAGATGCAACAATTAAGTTGAGAGGTTCTTTATTTTACATTAAAGACCTTACTCCAAAACAAGCAGAAAAAGAACTTAAAACTTTAAATCAGATTATTCCTGTGTTATATACATCTAAGGAAATGTTAAGTTCTATAGAAGATAAAGAGTTTCAAAACTTCAAAAATACTGCTATCGAATTTTTCGATACTGTTGATTTACTACACGACAACTTACAAGACATTGCTAAAATTCATAGCTTTTATGAGATGTCTATGTCAGTATTGTCAGAAGATTGGGATAGCAAAGAAGACCAACATTGGGATAATTATTAATTTTTTCAATGGCAAAGTTCAATCAAGGCGACATCGTTTTAATTCCTTATCCTTACACGGACTTATCAAACACAAAGAAAAGACCCGTTGTCATTATTTCAAAAGACATCATCAATAAACAGAATTTCATTGTTTCAAAAATTACATCAGTAATTCGTAATGACCAATTTACATTCACAATAAAAGACACCGATACTGAAACAAAATTAAGATTCAAAAGTGAAGTAAGAACAAATGAAATATTCACCGTTCACAAATCTTTAATCATTAAAAATCTTACTTCATTAAAAAAAGAACCTCTCAAACAACTGACTGAAAAAATCAAAGAGAATATTTCTGTAAATTAAAAACTACCGCCAACATTCTATATATAATATGCCTCGGTCGCAAGCATTTTAGCTTTGTGAAAATTAGGCAGTTTATGCCTTAATTTTTGCTAGTGCTTTTTAAAAACAAATTAGCAAGTTGCATCCTTGCTTTGTAACTTGACAAGGTTTCGCTACTAAGTTGGTGCGGTTTCGGAGGATTCTTCACAAAAATTATTACTTGTAAGCGTTGAACAAACCAAAGGCACATTACATATAGTAGCGTTAAACGAAACTTCAAAAAATAATTTCTATAAAAATATAACCAAATAAAAAACCCAAACTTTTCAGTTTGGGTTTTTTATTTATGGTTGTTTTTTACTTTTTATCCTAAATCGTCAAAATCAACATCTGTATAATCAGAAGCTACTTTCTCTACAACTTCTTCTCCTTGCTCTAATTTCAGTTCTTTAATTTTATCAATTGCTTCAGTCAATCCTTCTGTAAACTTTCCAAAATCTTCTTTGTACAAGAAAAGCTTATGCTTTTCAAAAAAGAATTTACCACTATCATTATTAAACCTTCTTTTACTTTCTGTAATGGTTAAATAATAATCTTCAGCTTTAGTCGCTTTTACATCAAAAAAATAAGTTCTCTTCCCTGCTCTTACTGCTTTAGAAAATACTTCTTCTCTTCTGTTGTCGTTTCCTTGGTTTTCTGTTCCTTCCATTTCTTCGTTCTATTTATTTATAATTAACTTATTGATACAAATCTGATAAATAATTGTTTAAAAAACAAGTTGAGCGATAAATATACGAAATACATCTATTCTTTTTCATCATTCAACTCAATAAAATTACTAATTTGCTGGGTTGCAAATGTTTGAATTTCATTTTTTTCATCAACATAAATAAACAACACTTCTAACTCTGGACTATTCTTTACAATTTCTTTGCTTTTTTCTAAACCCAAAACCATAAATGCTGTTGCGTAAGCATCTGCCATAGAACATGTTTTTGCTAAAACTGTTGCACTTAATAAAGTGTGCTGAACGGGGTAACCTGTTTTTGGATTTATGGTGTGTGAATATTTTACACCATCTTTTTCATAAAACCTACGGTAATTGCCCGAAGTAGCTAAAGCAATATTATCTAAATCAATAATGGCTTGTAAATCTCTATTCACATTGTTTTCTACTGGCTTGTCTATTCCTATACGCCACAATTTATTGTTTTTATTTTTCCCTTTTACTCGTAGCTCTCCTCCTACTTCAACCATATAATTTACTATGCCTTTCGCCTCTAAGAATTCAGCCAATACATCAACAGAATAACCTTGAGCAATAGCGTTAAAGTCTAACATAATATTAGCATTTGTTTTTACAACAACACTATCACTTACCGAAACTGCATCAAAATCTACATAATGTAACAAGCTATCAATAAAAGTACTATCTGTATTTTCTAAGTTTTTAAACCCAAAACCCCAAGCATTTACAACTGGAGCAACTGTAGGGTCAAATGCACCTCCAGTTATTTCATAAACTATTTTGGCATCGTTAAACACATCCAAAAACATTTTATCAATTTGTTGAACAGAATCAGCTTGATTAAACCGAGATATAATTGACCTTGGTTGGTAAGTTGATAAAGAATTGTCTATCTCAATTAACAAAGAATCTATTGAGCGTTGATAATTCACTCCCTTTTTACTGATATAAGTAATATGATAAGACGTTCCTTGAGCAAGTCCTTCTACTTTAATTTCTTGATTTATCGGTTGACTATCAGTACATCCAACAATAAATAAAATGAGATATATCGCAATTATTTTTTTCATGCTTCAATTTTTTGAAGTGCAAAGGAACAAAAATTAATATTACTTTTGCAGTATGATACGACCAATTATAGCTTACGGAGACCCCGTTTTGAGAAAAGAGGGAGAAGAAATTGATGAAAACTACCCCGACTTAAAACTTTTACTTGAAGACATGTTTGAGACCATGTACAATTCTCAAGGTGTTGGGTTGGCTGCTCCTCAAATAGGGTTAGCTATTCGTTTATTTATTGTTGATGCTTCTCCGTTTGCTGAAGATGAGCCAGATTTAGAAAATTTTAAGCGTGTGTTTATCAACCCAATTATAATTGAAGAAACTGGCAAAGAATGGAAGTTTGAGGAAGGCTGTTTAAGTATTCCTGGCATTAGAGAGGACGTAAGTCGTCAGCCAGATATTATTGTAGAGTATTACAATGAGAAATTTGAGTTGGTTGAAGAAAAATTAACAGGATTGGCTGCTAGAGTGGTTCAGCATGAATACGATCATATTGAAGGTATTTTGTTTACTGATTTAATCAATCCTTTAAAAAAGCAGTTGATTAAGAAAAAATTAAACGATATTGCAAAAGGTAACATCTCGGTAAATTACCGAATGAAATTTCCTTTATTAAAAAGTAAACATTAATCACATGAAAAACATTTTTTTAGTTCTATCATTCAGCTTAATCATTTATAGTTGTGGAAATAAAACAGAACCTACAGAAGCTGTTGATACAGTAGAGGTTACTCTTAAAAATCCAATTGACACCTATGAAAAACGTGTAAGTGATATTGATAAATACACCGCTTTGATGTATGATGACAGCTTAAATTTCAATAAAGAAGTTGCTGAAAACTTATTAGATGCTTACGATAGGTTTATTAAAAAAGATGATTTCTATAACATCCATAAAGAATACATGTTTAAAGCTGGAGAGCTTTGCAGAGGTTTAAATAGACCATATGATGCCATTCGTTATTTTAACATGCTATTAGAAAAAGATCCTGATTATAAACTCGCTCCCGAAGCCTTGTTTTATAAAGCTTCAACTGTTGGAGACATGCTTAAAGAACATAATGAGGCAAAGCGTTTATATCAAGAGTTTATAGATACTTACCCTAAACATCCTTTGGTAGAAAGTGCAAAAGGCTCATTATTAATTGAAGGGCAAGATTTAGAAGATATAATTAAAGGCTTTAAAAAGAAAAATCAAGAAAACTCTTAATTTTCTGCTAAAACAATACTTTGTGGGTTAACCACAATTTTACGTTCGCTATACAATAACCCTACCGCACGTTTAAATGCTTTTTTACTTACCTGAAACCGTTTGTAAATTACTTCAGGGTCGCTCTTATCGGAAATATTAATAGCTCCATTCTCCCTCAGTAATGTTTCGTAAATTTTGTTAGCCAAAACTTCTAACTCGCTCAATCGAGCACTATTTAAAGAAATATCTAATTTATTATCTTCTCTTATCGTCGTAACATAACCCGTGAGGGAATCTCCAGTATTAATCTTCTTAAACAATTCATTTTTATAAATGAGCCCAAGGTGTAAGTTTTTTACCACTACTTTATAACCCAAATCTGTTTGATCTCCTACAATAAAATCTACCTTATCGCCAACATTTAAGTGAACTTCATTATGCTTTAAAAATTTATCAATTTTAGTTGACCCAACTAAACGATTTGTTTTTTCATCTTTATAAAGATAAACTAAACATTCATCACTAGCCTCTATATTATAATGTTGTTCTGAGAAAGGCACTAACAAATGTTTTTCTAATCCCCAATCGAAAAAAGCGCCATAATCAGAAACATCAAAACATTTTAAAAACCCAACTTGATTTAAGTGTACTTTAGGGACTAGGGTTGTTGCTACTGGACGATTATCAAAATCGTTATAAACAAAAACAGTAAGCTTATCTCCCATTCTTAAATCACGAGGAACATATTTATTGGGCAATAACAATTCATCATCTTTATCGGTAATTAAATACACTCCTTGAGGAGTTGTTTTTAATGCTTCTAATTCTACCGTTTGTCCTATTAAATCTTCCATCTTATCCTCTATAAAATACTAATTCGTTTGCTGTTGATGATCCTTGATTAAAACAGTAACCATCGGTGTCAAACCCAATTAAATCGTCCGTATTTTTAATCTTATTTTTAATGATATAGTTCGCCATCATGCCTCTTGCTTTTTTAGCATACACCATCACAATTTTATATTTTCCGTTGCTAAAATCTTTAAATACTGGAGTAATAATCTCGGCGTTTAATTTCTTTTTATTTACCGATTTAAAATATTCGGTAGAAGCTAGGTTTACAAGTGTAGAAGTATTTAGTTCTCCTAATGCAACATTAATTTCATTTACAATTTTATCTCCCCAAAACTCATATAAACTCTTCTTGGTTCCAACCTTTAATGATGTTCCCATTTCCAATCGATAAGCATGCATTAAATCCAAAGGTTTTAAAACGCCATACAAGCCCGATAAAATTCTCAATCTTTTTTGTGCTTCGTTTAGTTCTTTAGCTGAAAAATTAGCTGCATCCAAACCACTATAAACTTCTCCTGTAAACGACAATATTGCTTGTTTACTATCTTTTGTAGTGTGTTCTTCTCCCCATTCCTGATATCGCTTAAAATTTAAATCTGCCAAAGCTGAACTAATTCCCATTAACTTTTCCAGTTTCTTAGGGCTCATCTTTTTAAGATTATTAATCAGCTTTTGAGATTCTGAAGTAAAAATTGGTAACGTAAAATCATTTGGCTTATCGCCAGTCACATCTAATTTCTTGGCAGGAGAAACTACAACTAACATATCTTTTATAATTTTAAGACAAAGTTAGTATTATAAAAAACGATTATCGAGAAAAAGGCATGGTATTTATTCCTGAAGAATGTCTCATAAATCCACCTGATCCAAAGCCATGATCTTGAAATGGATCGTAAACATTACTACCTCTATTAAAGTCATTAATTCTAATTTGACCTTCAATAAACATGTTATCACCTATTTTATACTCAAAAGCAGCTGAATAGCCTATTCTATCGAAAGCAGTACCTTGATTAAAGTTTGTGTTTGATGAAGTAATTTGAGCAAAATTATAAAACACCTCCCCGTAAACTGCCAACCTGTCGTTTACCTGATATTTACCACCCACAAAAGCTGACATTTGAGATAAGTTGCCTGTAAAAGGTTGGTAACCAAAATCTGACAACATATTGAAATTCTCTAATTGGTAATTGGTATAACCAACACCTGTGTAAACAGAAAATTTAGGCGTTAAATTATAAGAAATTGTTGGACGAACACTAGTAGAAAGGTATGAACCATTATTAGAAATACCTGCACCAAAAACAACTTTAGTGCTCACATCCATTCTGTCTTTTATAGTTATCGAATCTTTTGGCAATACATAATCATCATCTCCCTCTGTAAGCGATTGAGAAAAAGCCATTTGTCCTAAAAATAGGGCTAAACAGAATATAGACAACTTACTAAACTTCATAATTAAGCATAAAGTTAATCATTAATTTAATGTGTTAATCATGTTCGTTAGAATTAACTTTTTTTAACAATACCAGGTAACTTTTAAAAAAGTTTGGCACACATATTGAAATGGTTTTAGGAAATTAAAAACACAACATTATGAATTTAAGAGAAAGATATATAGAACTGAAACAAAAAGCGAAAGATGCTATGGAAAACGGTCAGTTAAATCAATATTTAAAACTATTAATAGAAGTGGAACAGCTTAATTTAATATTAGTAAGAATTAAAAGTAAGTAAGTTTTATAGTTAGTTTTTTTGTTTCTATTAAAGTCTAATCTTAATTACTAGCTCCTTTTTTTATCATATCATCTACACCTTTAGTAAAAGCAGCAACACCTTTTACATAACCAGTTTTACCAAGTGCATTAATCGTGTATTGACCTTTATCGTCTTTCCCCATATTAAATACCCAAATTGTTGGATAACCTGTAACTTGAAATGCTTGTTGTAAACCAGCATTTTGTTGTTTAATATTTTCTGGAATCACTTTTCTTCTAGGAAAATCTAATTCAACTAACACAACATTTTGTTCTGCCCATTTTTTAAATTCTGGTGTATCAAAAACCTCTGCTTTTAGTTTTTTACACCAACCGCACCAATCGCTCCCTGTGAAATTTGCCATAATTGGCTTACCAGTTTTTTCTGATATTTTATAGGCTTCGTTTATGTCTACTAACCAACCTTCTGCTTCAGCTTTATAGGCTAAAACACCATTTTGTGCAAAAGATAAATTTGCAGCTAAAACAACTATTGTAAGTACTATTATTTTTTTCATCTTGTAATTATTTTTTTCAATTTATAACAACAACTATACCGTTAATGTATTCCGTGCATTTTCTTTTTAATCATAGG
>CAXBPN010000113.1:0-7861 GCA_963977515.1 uncultured Flavobacteriales bacterium | reverse complement strand
ACTAACGCTGTTGTAATTTCACGTTTACGGAAATGATAAGTAGCGGATGCATCTGCAGCCAAACCAAAAGAATTATAGGTATATAAATTACTATAAATAGGTTTTAAATTTGCTCCAACAGAAAAAGAGGAATCTATACTTTTACCCCAACCTAAAACAAAAGCATACTCTCCAGCAGAAAATTCTCCTAATTCATTCCCTCCTTCGTCAGCTTCTGTAAACTTACCATAAGAGATATATTTTAAACCAGCAGAAAATGTTCCTAGTTTTTTAAAATCACTGGTATAAGAAACAAATCCATAATTAATATCTGCAAAGTAATTCAAGTAAGTAAGACTTACTGTAGAATGCATATCTGATGAAAGTAAGGATGGATTATTTAAGCCAAGATTAGCATCTCCATCTTTAATTGCAATTGCTGTACCTCCTAAAGCACCTACTCTAGCAGAAACTGGAACATTTAAAAATTCATAAGTATTATCTCCTCCGTTTTGACTAAAAACAGATAAGCTTATCGTAATTAAAAATGTAACTAAAAGGTATTTCATTTGAGCATTTGAGCTTGGAAAAATACTGAAAATTATAGAGCCGTTAGTCACCTTTATGTTACTTTTTTGGATATTGAAATGTTGAATATGTAAGATACGTTAAAAACTAAATAATATTGTTAGCGAACACTTATACTTTTACGGCAACCACACAAACATCGTCTATTTGCTCTAAATCGCCTTTCCAATCATTAAACGAATGTTCTAAATTAAGTTTTAAATTTTCTAATGAATGTGATGAGTTATCTAAGAAAAACTGTTTAAAAGGCTTGTACTTTAACTTTTTACCTTTCACTCCTCCAAACTGATCTGGATAACCGTCAGTAAATGAAATCACTACATCATCCTTATTTAGTTTAACATACGAAGATTTAAATGGTCTTATATTTTCAGTATAAGCACCAACTGGCTGTTTATCTGCTTTAATTTCAATAATTGCTTTTTCGTTAGTCGGATGTATTATTGTTTTGCTATTTTCTATTTCCTCTGTCGATAGGTCTGCATGATTTTTTAAAATCCAAATTGAATTATTAGCTCCTGAAAATTCAAGCGTATTTGTATTCTTATCTAAAATACAGAGCGAAATATCCATTCCATCTTTTTGTTCAATATCTGCCTTGTTTTTAACTAATGCTTTAATAATTTTCGATCTCAATTCATTAAGAATTTCATTTGGTTTTATAATTCCGTTCTCAATAACAATTTCATTTAAAAAGCCTATTCCTAACATACTCATAAAAGCACCAGGAACACCATGACCAGTACAATCTGCAGTTGCCCATATCGAAATGTTTTTTTCTTCATTATGATGAGCCCAGAAAAAATCTCCACTTACAATATCTCTTGGCTTAAATAAAACAAAATGTTCTTTACTAATTTTATCCCATTCATCCTCACTCGTTAAAACTGCAGCCTGAATTCGTTCGGCATAATTTATACTATCTGTAATTTCTTTATGCTGTTCCTCAACCTCCAGCTTTTGCTGCATAATAATTTTATTATCTTTTTTCTTTTGTTTTATAATTCTAAAAAAGATAATCGTCAAAACTATCAAGCCAAACAGCCCAAATATCATTATTTTTTTTAGCAACTTTTCCATTTCTAGCTCAGCTGTTTGAGCTGTTATTTCTTTTTCTGCATCCTTTAATTTTTGTTCTGCAATTAAAATTGCATTTTCTGCTGCCAAAATTTTTGCTTCTCGCTCTATAATTAACAAACTATCCATTTTAGTTGTAGCTTTTAACTTTGCTAACTCTAACGATTTTCTTGCATTTTCAACTTGATCTTTTTTAGTTGTAAGCTCTATACTTCCTCCCATAATCAAGTTCATATCAGCCCCATTAGAAAAATCGACAGTTGTTTTATTTTTTAATGAATCTTTTTTTGACAAATAATTTGAAGGAACATATTGGCTAGAAGTAAATTGTTCTATTTCTTGTGATTTACTTTTGGCGTAATTTAATATTGAATCAGCTCTTAATTTTGCATTATTAACAATAACTTGAGCTTCTTTATCAGCCTGATTTCTTTTTTCTGCAATGTCATTATTTAATTTTTGCTTAGCTTCTTCACTTAACCTGTTAACTTCTTTATCTAAAATAATAGAATTTGTAACCTCTACTCGAATCCGTTCTAATTCCGTTTGCACATATTTACTATGAGCTTCATCAACTTTAAACTCACCTTCTTTTAAATCAAAAGCTATTTTCATCATTTCAAAATCAAATTGCTTTTGTTTAGGGTGTTTTTTTATCACATCTATTTCAGTATTTATATGTAACCCTTTTTTATGAAATCGCTGAGGAACATCTTTTGTATTAACAGCTACAGAACTTATATAGTAATTATCTTTAACAAATTCTATTCTATATTTTTTTCCATAATTGAGCGGAATAGAAAAGTTACCATCCGCTTTTACCGTATCTGCAAAAACAATTTGATTATCCAAAATACAATTGACTATTGTTTTATCAGCTGTGTTAGAAACAAAAAAACCTACCGAGCTTTTAACTAACTTAAAAATGGCATTTTTATACGTGATTTTTTTATCGGTATCAATCTTATTTTCATAGACTTTACCTGAAAAAACAACTAATGTATCCTTTCTATTTGCATAAGCAGAATTGCTTACAAATAAAAAGACAAGAAGAATATATCCGAGTTTAAAAAACTTCTTTAACATTAATATTATTATAAATGATATTTACCAAAGCTAATAAATTTTAGGATAGATGTCTGCATCAAACTCATTCATAATGTTATAGGCTGCATCAAAAATATCTTCAATGCTTGGTTTCGAAAAATAATCGCCATCTGTACCATAAGCAGGACGATGTGCTTTTGCTGTTAATGTAACTGGTTCTGAGTCTAAATTGTAATACCCTTTTTGTTCTTCTAATACGTTTTGAAGAATATATGCACTAGCTCCACCAGGTACATCTTCATCAACAATTAATAAGCGATTTGTTTTCTTTAATGAATCAACAATCAGATGATTTATATCGAAAGGCAACAAGGTTCTTACATCTATTAGTTCTGCAGATATTCCAACTTCATTTAATTGTTGAACTGCTTGTAATGCTAGATTACAAGTTGAACCGTAAGAAACAACTGTTAAGTCAGTTCCTTCTGTTAAAACTTCAGGAATACCTAGAGGAACTGTAAATTCTCCTAAGTTGCTTGGAATATTTTCTTTTGTACGATATCCATTTAAAGATTCTATAACAATTGCAGGATCATCTCCTTTTAGTAAGGTATTATAAAAGCCAGCAGCTTGCGTCAAGTTTCTTGGCACACAAACGTGAATTCCTCTTAAAGAATTTATAATCATGCCCATTGGAGAACCTGAATGCCAAATCCCTTCTAAACGATGACCACGAGTTCTAACAATTACTGGTGCTTTTTGACCACCTTTAGTTCTGTACTGTAGCGTTGCTAAATCATCACTCATAATTTGGATGGCATACAACAAATAATCTAGGTACTGTATTTCGGCAATTGGTCTTAGCCCGCGCAATGCCATTCCAATTCCTTGACCTAAAATCGTGTTTTCACGAATACCTGTATCGCTAATCCTTATTTTTCCATATTTATCTTGTAAACCTTCTAATCCTTGATTTACTCCACCAATTTTACCGGAATCTTCTCCAAAAATCAAAACTTCTGGATGTTTTTCTAAAATCTTATCAAAATTGTCTCTTAGAATAACTCTACCATCCTCCTTCTTATCGGTAAAAATTGGTTTAACTTCTTCTACATTCATTGGTGAAGAATCAAATTCAGAGTATAATGTTGAATTATATCTATCAAAATTTAATTTTTCTGCTTCTTTTAACCAAGCTATTAAACTAGCTCTTGTTGGTAGATTTTCTGTTCGGGTTATTCTTAATGCTTTTTTTAAAGCAGAAATATAATCTTTACGAATGGGTTCTGAATTGCCTTTCAACTCATCAGTTAATGGAGAAATAAAACTTCCATTACTGCTCTCTGTTGCCAATTGTGTTAATAAAGCAACTACCTCGTCTCTTTCTTGTTTTATTGGATTTAAATAAGCACTCCAAGCAGCTTTTTTCTCGTCTAATACTTGTTTCTTCCCTTCTTTTTCTAGTTGAGTTAATTCTTCTTCTGTAGCAATTTTATTTTCTAAAATCCACTCTTTAAATTTCTTTACACAACAATATTCCGTTTCCCACTCTAATCTTTCTTTTGTTTTATATCTTTCATGAGACCCCGAGGTTGAATGTCCTTGTGGCTGGGTCACTTCTTCTACATGAACCAGTACTGGACAATGCTCTTCTCTCGCAATTTTCACTGCTTTCTCATAGGTTTCAATTAATGAAGTATAATCCCAAGCTTTAACTTTTAAAATCTCGTAACCATTATTTTTCCCTTTATCTCGTTGAAAACCTTTTAAAACCTCTGAAATACTCTCTTTTGTTGTTTGGTATTTTTTTGGCACAGAAATTCCTTGCCCGTCATCCCAAACTGACATTACCACAGGAACTTGAAGTACTCCCATTGCATTTATGGCTTCCCAAAAAGGACCTTCCGATGTACTTGCATCTCCAATTGTACCAAAAGCAACTTCGTTTCCTCCTTTTGAGAAGTTAGTAAATGAAGCTAAATCTTTATTATTTCGATAAACTTTTGAGGCTTGTGCTAAACCTAACAATCTTCCCATTTGACCAGCAGTTGGTGAAATATCAGCAGATGAATTTTTAATTTTTGTTAAGTCTTTCCAAGTTCCATCTTCATTTAAACTTCGTGTACCAAAATGACCATTCATTGATCTACCTGCTGAACAAGGCTCTGCCTCCACATTAGTATGAGCATAAAGTTGTGCAAAAAACTGTTGAACAGTTAATTGACCAATTGCCATCATTAAGGTTTGATCTCTATAGTAACCCGATCTAAAATCGCCTTCTTTAAACTGTTTGGCTAACGCCAATTGTGGTAATTCTTTACCATCTCCAAATATTCCAAATTTAGCTTTACCAGTCAATACTTCTCTTCTTCCTAAATAAGAAGTTTCTCTACTCACATATACTAAACGATAATCGTCTAAAATTGTTTGTTTAAAATTTTCTTTAGACAACATTGTGTCAGGTGATTTTGTTTCAACTTGATTACTCATTCCCTTCAAAAATTAAATTAATCGAACACCAAAATTTAATACAAAATTCTACATCTATTCGGTGTTTTGCGAAGTTAATAATTTTTGAGCATTTTTTTACAAAATCAAATCTTCTATTGTTTGAACTTAGTTTTATAATTTTTGCGTGCTGTATTGGTGTTATTTTCTTGTATTAAGAAAAAACAAACTCCTTTATTTTGTTAGTCATATCTACTTCAATATTACTTTTTGCAATACTGTTTACTTACTCAACATGTTGTTGTATAACTAATTACTTCTTTAGCATTTATTAAAATAAAGCCATAGATTGGATTAACAATTCTTTTTTAACTAAAAAAATTATATTACCTTATTGAACGAAAGATATTTAAGAATTTTCTAAAACTAAAAATTAATGTCATTTGGATTAAAAGGAATATCATCGTCAGGGTCATGATCATCATAGTTTACTCCTGGTGGATTAAATAATCCCCACCTATCAATAATATAATCCCAATGATCAAAAGTTTTTACCCATTCAGCAAACTCTACTCTAAACAATTCTATTTCATCTCTTAAAACCTGCAAATAATCTAACGATTTTTCAATACCTAACATTTCCAATCCTGAACAAGCAACAAAAATTTCCCTTGCAGATTTTCTAATAATTGTGGAAAAAACGCTGAAAGTGACCACCTGTTAACGTTTTAAACTGACCACCCAGAAACGGTTGAAAGCTCTTATAGTAGTTTTTATTATTAAGTATCATAAGTAAATTTCTGGTATTAAATGAGCCGCCTCCTTCATCTTCTTATCTACAATTTTGGCGTAAATCTCTGTAGTTTTTATTTCTTTGTGTCCAAGTCTTTTTTGAACGGTATAAATATCAGCACCATTTTCTAGTAATAAAACTGCATTTGTATGCCGAGAACTATGGAAAGTAATGTGTTTGGTTATTCCTGCTCTCATACACCATCTTAAAATTTCAGTATTATATACAGCTCCATACTTCAATCCTGTAAACACTCTTTCATTGTTAGATTTTCTTTTACCTAATAAATCTCTTGCTTCTTTGGATATATACAAATATTCAACTCCATCCGTTTTCTTCTGTTTAAAAACTATTCGATACTGATCATCTTCATCTCTTACTTCAGACCAAATCAACTTATTGACATCACTCCATCTTAGACCACATAAACAAGAAAAAATAAACGCATTTTTCAACACAGGATATTTACACGGTGTGTCAGCCAATGATTTTAATTCGTTAAATGTAAGATACTCTCTTGTAGTCTCTCCTTGATCAAAACTTTTCACATTTTTCAGATAGTTATGACTTAGATATCCATCTTCATAAGCTTGTTTAATTGCAGCTTTAAACTTATTAAAATAAGTATATTTTGAATTTTGAGATAATAAGGTATCACTCTTGGTTTTAGCCTCAAACTCAAGAAACTTCTTAAAACCCTTTATAAAATCCTCATCAACATCATTAAAAGTAACTCGTGGACTACAGTAATTTTTTAAATGTTTGAAAGCTGCATCCCAATTATCATAATTACTCTTTTTCTCAAACCGATCATTCATTAACATTTCAAAATATGTTAAAAAACTCAATTTACTCTTGTTCGGATTTTTTATGGAGTGTTTTCCTTGAATATAATCTGCTTTTCTTATAGCAAGAATTTTCTCAGCTAATTCCAGATTTTCTTTATTTTCCTTCTTCTCTTGTGGATTATTTGGTGTTTGGTATAGATATAACTTTAGATATTCAAATTCTCTGTGGTGTTGCCGTGTTCCATTATCTGAAATTGAAGAGCCTTTGTAAAATTCTAAATACAGACTAAATTTACCTGATTTTAGTTTCTTCTTTTTTAAACTTATTTTCATAATTATAATTTTGTACACCATTGTACACCACCTCTACATAACCGATAAGAAAGGTGTACTTTAGATGTAGTAAAAGTATATAATTAATCTATAAAAAGAAAATACACCTCGATCACAACCAACACAAACAACTGATAATCAGATAATAATTAGATTATCTTTTCCTATGATTGACATCCCTACTTTCCGATACAAAACTTACTAAATATATTATCTAAAAGGTCATCAGTAGTGATTTCGCCTGTAATTTCACCTAACTGATGTAAAGCTTGTCGAATATCCATAGCTAAAAAATCGCCAGTAATATTGATATCTAACCCTTCGAGTACTTTTAGAAGCGATTCATTGGCTTTTGATAAGGCTTCGTAATGACGAGCATTGGTAACTATAGCATCTGTATTTTGTAAAGCTCCATTTTTTACAAAAGCATAAAGTTGCTCTTTTATTTTTTCAATGTTATGAAGTTCTTTTGCTGATGTATAAATTACATTTTCAATACCAACAAACTTAGCTTCTATTATAGCTAAATCACTTTTATCAATTTTATTAGCAACTACAATTAATCGTTTATTTTTGCCTGCTATTCTGTTTTTAATGTTGTTTACATCTTTAGTTAACTGCTCTTTAGCAATACTAGAAGCATCAACTAACAACAAAACAATAGAAGCACTATCAATTTTCTCAAACGATTTTTTAATGCCCAATCCTTCAATTTCGTCTGTAGTTTCACGAATTCCTGCGGTATCAATAAATCGGTAACTAATTCCATTAATTACTATTTCATCTTCAATGGTATCTCGGGTTGTTC
>CAXBPN010000112.1:0-7920 GCA_963977515.1 uncultured Flavobacteriales bacterium | reverse complement strand
TCTTTCCAAATGGAAAAAAAATGGATTTATGTATAGAGGTGTGTGATGGTTTAAGTACTAAAATTTATGCTCGCCAAAAAGCCAAAGAATTTGGGGTTCCTGTAGTAATGAATTCTAGTGATAGAGGCACAACAGATATAGAACGGTTCGATTTAAATCCAGATTTACCAATTCTTCACGGATTGGTTGACCATTTAGATTTAAGTATAGTTAAACAAGCAAAAACCAACGAAGAAAAAGTACCTTACCTTTTACCTATGTTAGGTTTAGATACTTCTTCCGAACGATTAAAAGCTTCAATGCTAGAAATTGAAAGTACTATTACAACATGGCCACAACTTGCCTCTGGTGTTATTATGGGAGGCGGAATATGTACTGATGTATGCCGTAGAATTTTATTAAATCAATTTAATAACTCAGGTCGATATTTTGTTGATGTGGAAACAATGATTAACGATGATGTTGTTGATTATATTTCGGCTAATAAAATTGAAGAACAAGTAAATTTTATTCCTAAAACTAATCTTGATGATTATAAAGATATTCTTAAAGAAGCCAATGAAAAACTCTTTAAAGAAAATGACAACCAAAGTATTGAATTAACAACGAGTGAAGTTGAAGAAATTGTAAAACATGCAATTATGGCTCCTTCTGGCGGGAATGTTCAACCATGGAAATGGCTTTATAAAGACAAAAATTTATTACTTTTTAATGATGTTAATCGCTGTGTTTCTATTTTAAATTATAAAAATACCGCATCATTAATAAGTCTTGGTGCTGCAACCCAAAATTTAATACTAAAAACCCATCAAATGGGTTATGAAGTTGAAATTAACAAGTTTCCGTTAGGTGTTGGGAACGATTTAATAGCATCTTTTAAGTTCTTTAAAAACACAACAGAAAAAACAACACCACATCAAAACAGTAATTTAATTGATTTTATACCTAAAAGACTTACCAACCGAAACCTAAGCAATCGATCTCCATTACAAACCGAAACAGAACTATATTTTAATGATATTATTAATACTATTTCTGGAGCAAAACTTAAACTATTTAAAGATGATAGTGATATTGGTAAATTAAAGACCATTCTTTCAGAAGTTGATAAATTATTTATGACCAACAAAGTTGGGCACACCCACTTTATACAAGAAATAAGGTGGAACAAAAAAGAAGTTGAAGAAACAAGAGATGGTATAGATATAAATACAATAGATTTAACCCCTACAGAAAGAGCAGGGTTAATTGTTTCAAAAAATTGGAATGTTACCAAGCATATAAAAAAATGGAAATTAGGAAATGAGTTTGGTAAACTATCTCAAAAAGCGGTAGATTCATCTTCAGCTTTAGGAATGATAACCATGCCATCATTTGATGCCAATAGTTTTTTTGAAGGAGGAAGAGCGGTACAAAAATTATGGCTTGCTGCTACCGAAAAAGGAATCGCTTTTCAACCTATGTCAATCAATACTTTTTTATTTGCAAAAGTTGGCGACGACAATTTTGATGATGTAGAAGAAATTAAAGATGAATTAAAATTACATTATCAAAATTTAAAACAAGTTTGTGGATTAACTGAAAACGAAAAGGATGTTTTCTTTTTTAGATTAGCAGTTGCTCCTGAACCTAAAGTAATAGCCTTAAGAAGAACCGTTGAAGATGTATTAATGTATGAGTAGTAATTTACCACATTTAAAAGTTAGAGGTTTTAGAACTGTTGACGAACCTATATTGTGTGAACAATATTTAAATGGACACGTCAAAGTTTTAGCTGATTTTGGTATTACCAATATTACTTCTAATAATAATTTATGGATACAAAACCCTAATATTTACTGCCTAATAGTTGAAGACTATGAAACCAATGAAATGATGGGAGGAATTAGAATTCAGTTAGCTGATGGGATTCTTCCATTACCAGTTGAAGATGCTGTTGGTTATATGGACACTAGAATTTACGAAATGGTAAATAGTTTTGCTTTAAATGGAGGTATTGGTGAATTATCAGGGTTATGGATTGACAACAGGTTAAGAGGTTTAGGGGTAGGTGTATATATGGTTCGAGCCGCAATTGCTTCCTCAAATCAATTAAACTTTAAAACAATGACTGGTATATGTGGAGATGTGACTTTAAAAATGTTTAATAATGTAGGTTTTGTTGTTGATAAATCAATAGGTAATAACGGACAATTTTATTACCCTAATGATGAATTAATTGCACACTTAGTAGGGATATTAAATGCAGTAACACTTGAGCATGCAGCCGAATACGATAAAAAAATAATGGAATCTTTAAGAGCAAATATTAAGCAACAAAGAATTGAAGAAGATACAGGTAAACAAGTAATTATTGATTACAATATAAAATATCCAAATATAAAAGGTTTGATTTATAGCAATCAAAAAATGACAGTTCAGAAGTGAATATAAAAATTATCATATCTCTTATTTTATTTCTATATAGTTGCTATAGTTATTCAAATGTTATTAATCTTACTGAAGAATCGGAAATCGTTAATATTAGTCCTTATCTATTAATTTATGAAGATTCAACCTCTTCACTATCTATTGATGATATTTTAGAAAAATCTTTTATAAATTATAAACAGAAAGTACCTAATCTTGGCGTTTCTAATTCTACCTTTTGGGTGAAAATAACTTTGAAAAATATTAGCTCATTAGAAAAATTCCTTTTAGAATTATCCTTACCCACACTAGATTTTATTGAATTTTACTACCCCGACTCAACAGGTAACTACAGCTCCATTAAAGCAGGAGAAGAATTCATTTTCGAAAAAAGAAAATACCAAGACCCTAACTATATTTTTGACCTTGATATTAATAGAAATGAATCTAAAGTTTTCTTTCTGAAAATAAATAGCAAAGAAGGAATTCAATTACCTATTAAGGTTGGGTCATACAACGCAATCATCAACCAAATAAAAAATAGAGACCTTCTTTCTGGTCTCTATTTTGGAATTATGTTAGTCATGATTCTTTACAACCTATTCATTTATTTTTCAGTAAAAGACAGAAGCTACCTTTATTATGTGCTTTACATCGTACTAATACTCCTTACCCAAACCAGTTTACAAGGTTATCCTTTTCAATACTTATGGCCTAATTACCCCATAATTGCACAATATAGCCTATTTATTTTCCCTTCGTTAGTAGGTATAGCAGGTATGACTTTTATGAATGTTTTTTTAAAAGTTTATTACTATAATAAAAGCCTATTTAAATTATCTATTTTTTTTACTTTTCTTTATCTTATACCTATCTCACTCGCTTTTTTTCAAAATTTTGAACTAAGTCAAAAATTAATGCAAGTCAATGCTGGGTTAGTTGCTTTATTTATGTTAAGCACTTCTGTTTATATTATAAAAAGAGGTTATCAGCCTGCAAAGTATTTTTTAGTAGCATGGTCTGTATTTTTAGTTGGTGTAATTGTTTTTATTTTGAAAGATTTTGAGATTCTGCCTTTTAATAATTTTACTAGATATACCATGCAAATTGGCTCTGCTATAGAAACTGTTCTCCTTTCATTCGCCTTAGCAAATAAAATCAACATTATTCAAGCGGAGAAAGAAGAGTTGGTAATTAATCAGAATATTATATTAGAACAAAATGTTGAAGAACGTACTACAGAGTTAAACAAAACGTTACAAAACTTAAAAGAAACGCAGTCTCAATTGGTTGACGCCGAAAAAATGTCGTCTTTAGGGCAATTAACAGCAGGTATAGCTCACGAAATTAACAATCCTATCAATTTTGTATCATCCAACATTCCTCCTCTTAAACAAGATATAGCTGATTTAACAACCATTATAGAAAAATATGAGGAGCTTAAAAGTGCTACAAATATTAATGAAAAACTAAACGAAATTGAGACACTAAAACAAGAGTTAGATTATGAGTTTTTAAAAACTGAATTAAATACTATAATTAATGGTATTGATAATGGAGCAAAAAGAACAGCTGAAATAGTTAAAGGTTTGAAAAGTTTTTCAAGATTAGATGAAAATGACTTAATGTTAGCTGATATTAACGAAGGTATTACTTCTACATTAGCTATACTTAAAAGTGCTTCTAATAATATTGAAATTAATGTGCTATTAAATCCTCTTCCTAAAATTCTTTGTTACCCTGGCAAACTCAATCAAGTTTTTCTTAATATTATAAATAATGCAATACAGGCAACAAAAGGAAACCTGAACCGTAAAGAAAAAGGAGAAATAAAAATAGTTACAAGTGAAGAACCCGAATTGGTTAAAATAGTTATCAGCGACAATGGCATTGGAATGACAGATGAAGTAAAATTAAAAATATTTGAACCCTTTTTTACAACTAAAAAAGTAGGTGAAGGAACTGGATTAGGTTTGTCAATTGTATATCGAATTATTGAAAACCATGAAGGGAAAATAGACGTTGATTCAACTATAAATGAAGGAACAATATTTACAATAACATTACCTAAAAATCAATAAAATATGGACAAAATAAAAGTATTATATATTGACGATGAACAGGATAATCTAATGGCATTTAATTCTTCTTTTAGAAGAATGTTTGAGGTACACATTGCCGACAGTGCCGAAAAAGGAATTGAAATTTTAAAAACAGAATACATTGAAATTTTAATTGCCGACCAACGAATGCCTGGTATGACAGGAGTTGAATTTTTTGAGTCTATTTTACATGATTACCCTAACCCTATACGGATTTTATTAACGGGATATAGTGATTTAAATGCCATTAAAGATGCCATAAACAAAGGTCAAGTTTATCGTTACCTCAACAAACCTTGGAATGAATATGAGCTTAAAGTTACCATTGAAAATGCTTATTTGGTTTATCAATTAAAGGAACAGAACAATAAATTAAAAAATAAATACCAAAGAATTTTCGCTGAAAGTCAAGATGCCATTATGATTTTTGATGAAAAAGGAAGACTAATTGATTACAACAAAGCATCTTTAGAGTTATTTAAAACCAATAAGCCTCAGTTAAACTTAACCTTATTAACAGATCTTGTTTCCAACAAAAAAGAAGGAGATTATATTTTTAACTCTTTACTAAACAATAAGAAAGGTATCGTAAATTATGAAAGTAAGTTATCTTTTAATGGCGTTACCAAAACTTGTTTAATTTCTGCTTCTAAAATCTCTGATACTTATGCTGAGTCGTTCACATTTCAAGCAATAATTAGAGATATTTCAAAAAATGTAGAACAAGAACAGTTAATGATAAAAACAGCTATTTCTTCTCAAGAAACTGAACGTAACAGAATCTCAAAAGATTTACATGATGGAGTTGGTCAATCATTAGTTGGCATCAAATTTCAATTAGATCAACTAAGGTTAAACGCTACCAATAAACAATTAGAAATTGTAAATAATACTTCCGATTTACTAGCTACAACTATTCATCAATTAAGAAGAATTTGCTTTGACATTTTACCTCCAGCTCTTTCTGATTATGGATTAAAAAGAGCCATCGAACACTTGAGTAAAAATCTTTCGATAAACGATTTAAGCATCACTTCAACATTTACCACCGAGTTGCCTGTTCTGAAAAAAAATACTGAAATTTCTATTTATAGAATTATTCAGGAATTTATTCAAAATTCAATTAAGCATGCCAATTGCTCTTCAATTGAAATTGAATTTGATTCAAACGAAACCGAAATTATTCTCTCTATTAAAGATGATGGAAAAGGCTTCAATATTGAGGGAATAAGCAGGAAAAGTGGTATTTCTAATATGAAATCTAGGGTAAAATCCATAAATGGAAGTTTTAGCCTTACAAGTAAACTCGACAACGGAACTCATCTGTTAGTCCATATTCCTTTAAACAATCCAAATCAAAAAATAATACCTTCTAACAAGAATACAATAACAACATCTACCGCATTCATTTACTTAAAAGATGATGAAGTAATTATTATAAAATATATAGCTGAAACTGATCAAACAATTGAAAAAAAGCACATTATAGAAAATGAAAATGCCATTTCCACCCTCGCAGAACATAAAACATACCCTATTATTATATACTTATCAGACAACTATATAAATAACGATGCAGTAGAGTATTTAAAGAAAAATTCGTTAACTCAAAACTCATGTGCCATTATATATGATAGTTTTTTACAAGAAAAAATAGCTCATTTTTTAACTAATGATAAAGAAAAGTCAACTCTAGTTAAATCGTTTAAAAATGAAAACGAAGCATTTCTTTGGATTCAAGAACAAGATCATAATAAATCTATTTATTAAAATATTATGAAGAAAATAAGAACATTATTGGTAGATGACCATAAACTTGTGCGAGATGGAATTAAATATATTTTAAATTCTGATAAAAAAATTGAGGTTATTGCTGAAGCTTCTAATGGTATTGAAGCCATAAAATATTTGGAAAAAGATAATGCTATTGATGTAATAGTAATGGACATTAATATGCCTCAATTGAATGGAATAGATACAACCGAGATTATAAAAAAACTTTATAATAAAATCAATATTCTAGCATTAACCATGCACAACGAAGAATCGTATATCGCTAACATGATAAAATCTGGAGCTTTAGGTTATGTGCTAAAAGATACCAGTTCAACCAACTTATTAAAGGCTGTTAAAACTGTTGCAAATGGAGATTGCTATTATAGTAATGAAGCTACTTCTACTATTGTTAACCACATGTTACTTTCTCCAAATTCAAATTCAAAAAAATCTAACTTATCCGAAAGAGAAATTGATATAATTAAACATGTAGTGAACGGGAATACTAACAAAAAAATTGGAGCTGCCATTAATATCAGTTCTCGAACAGTAGAAACACATAGAAGAAATATTTTAAAAAAACTCGAACTTAATAATACTGCAGAGCTAATCAATTATGCCTGTAAAAATAATATTATAGACTAAACTAAATTCTTACAAAGAAATTAATAAGCGGTATGTAAGAGTTAATTGTTTTTAATTCTAATTTAGTATTCTTAACATTGAATTATGATTGTAATTGAAAACATCCATAAATCTTATGGTGATTTAAAAGTTTTAAAAGGGGTAAATTTAGCTATAGAACAAGGAAAGGTCGTTTCTATTGTTGGAGCATCTGGAGCTGGAAAATCTACTTTACTTCAAATTATTGGCACATTAGATTTACCTAATCAAGGCTCTGTTAAGATTAATGATGTAGTTGCAAATAATTTAAACGACAAACAACTTTCATTATTTAGAAATAAAAACATTGGTTTTGTTTTTCAATTCCATCATTTATTACCCGAATTTACTGCACTAGAAAATATTTGTATCCCTGCTTTTATTCGTAAAACACCTAAAGCTGAAGCTGAAAAAAAAGCCAATGAATTACTTGCTATTTTAGGGTTATCTGAAAGGGCAAATCATAAACCTTCTGAGCTATCTGGAGGAGAGCAACAACGTGTTGCTGTTTGTAGAGCTTTAATCAATAATCCATCAGTAATATTAGCTGACGAACCCTCAGGGAATTTAGATTCTGCCTCAGCAAAAGATTTGCACGAACTATTTTTTAAACTGAGAGAAGAGTTTAATCAAACCTTTATTATTGTTACACACAACGAAGAGTTGGCAGATATGGCTGATCAAAAACTAGTAATGAAAGACGGCAATATTGTTCAGTAATTTTAGTTTACCAAACAATGACTTTTCAACTAAAAACATATACTCCACCCCAACTTTTAGAATTTATTAATTCTGAAGAATTTAAACATCTTGAGAATTACCCCATTACTCGTCACAGAGCTTTATCTCACATAAACAAC
This sequence comes from uncultured Flavobacteriales bacterium, assembly GCA_963977515.1. GTDB lineage: Bacteria > Bacteroidota > Bacteroidia > Flavobacteriales_E > Vicingaceae > Vicingus. Next base: position 110 of record CAXBPN010000112.1, on the reverse strand, counting down.
CCCAGAAGTAGCGATACAGATAAAATACTTTATATCGCTTTTGAACAAAACAAAATAGTTGGCTATCGGTTAATTATGGTTGATAGCATAAATATTGATAATCAAACTGA
>CAXBPN010000111.1:0-7923 GCA_963977515.1 uncultured Flavobacteriales bacterium | reverse complement strand
ATTTACACAACCAAGGAGAAATTTCTTTAGCAAATGTTGAGATTTTGGTGTTAGACGAAGCCGACCGTATGTTAGATATGGGTTTTTTGCACGACATTAAAAAAATAATGGCGTTGTTACCAAACAAAAGACAAAACCTTTTGTTTTCAGCTACCTTTTCAAAAGACATTAAAAAATTAGCAAATACAATCTTGCATAACCCAGTTTTAGTTGAAGCTGAACCCGAAAATACAACTGCTGAAAAAGTAAATCAGCGAGGGTATAAAGTAGATAGAGGTAGAAAAACAGAGTTAGTAATAAAACTAATTTCAGAAGGAAACTGGAAACAAGTCCTGATTTTTATGCGAACTAAGCACGGAGCAAATAAACTAAGTGAAAAATTGGTTAAAGCAGGCATTTCATCTGCGGCCATTCATGGAAATAAAACACAAAATGCAAGAACCAAAGCTTTAGCTGATTTTAAAAGTGGTAAAGCAAGTGTTTTAGTTGCTACCGATATTGCTGCTCGCGGTTTAGATATACCGTTATTGCCACATGTAATTAACTTTGAGCTGCCTAATATACCAGAAGATTATGTGCACCGTATTGGGCGAACTGGTAGAGCAGGAGCAAGTGGTGAAGCAATTTCGTTAATCGATTTTGAAGAGTATGAATATGTTAGAGATATCGAGAAATTATTAGGACATAAACTGCAAAGTGAAACGGTTCCAGGTTTTGATTTAGAAAATATACCATCGCCTCCAAAACAAGAAAGAGGACCAAGAAGACCTAGAAACGATAAGCCAAAATCAAACAATGCTAAACGAAGTTCAAATAACTTTAGAGGAAATAGAAGGTAGTTTAACGAATAAGGTTTACGTGACCTGAAGGAGTGTAAAGTAAATAATCTATCGTTTTAGCTTTAATTTTCCAGATATAAACACCTTCTGGGGATGGGGAGTTATTGTAAGAGCCATCCCATCCAGTTTTTAAATTGTCAGTTTCAAAAATTAACTGCCCCCAGCGGTTAAAAACTTGGAGTTCATATTCCATAACACCTTGGAGTTTTGGTATAAATACATCATTTAAATTATCTCGATTAGGTGTAAAACTGTTTGGTACAAAAACGGTGAAATCAGGCTTTATCCAAATGTTCTGATAAAGAGTGTCTTGACATCCAAATTCGGTGGTAACAGTTTGGATGAGTTGGAAGTGTCCAGTATCTAGGTAGGAATATTCAATATTTTGATTTGTAAATAAACTTCCGTCACCAAAATCAAATTCTTGGTAATAAGCATCAGAAAGGTCTTTAACATTAATAACATTATTAAAAAAATAAGTTTCAATTGGGTAAACCCAAAAACTTGCTTCAGGTTTAGGATGTACTGTTATAGTGTCTATTAAAGTTGTGTTAACTATATCTATACAACCTTCGTTTGTTGAGATGCTCAACGATACATCAAATTTTCCGGAATGAACGACAACTGTAAAAAAGCGTCATTCCTTACGAAGCGATAGCGGAGATAAGGAATCTAGAATTTGTGTTGTGTCAGAATTGGTCTATTTTTTATCCCCCTCCTTTGGAGGGGTTAGGGGAGGTAACCATACTCTCCAACGCCTCAATCCAAATAGGACTTTCATTTAAACTTTCTACCAATTGCCAATTTTTACCACCATTTTCATGGAAAATTGCTGCAAATTCTTCGCCAACTTCTATAGTTGTTTCTAAACAGTCAGCAATAAATGAAGGAGAAAAAACCAATACGTTTTTAACTCCATTTTTCGGGAAATTTGCAGTAACAATATCAGAGTAGGGTTTTAACCATGGGTCACGAGCACGAGTTTCTAATCGTGATTGAAAAGCAGATTCGTACTCACCTTCTTTTAAATTCATTGCTTTAGCAATTAATCGAGTAGTTTCGTAGCATTGAGCTCTATAGCATAAGGTGTTTTTATCGGAATAAACTGCACAACAATTATCATCTAATTTACAATGCCCATTATCACAATCTTTTAAGATATGTCGTTCAGGTATTCCATGATAACTAAATAAAATTTTGTCATATTTTCCAGTATTCCAATGTTTTAAACCGTTTTGAGCAAAAGCTTCAACGAATTTTGGATGAGAGACAAAGTTCTCGACAAAATTTATGTTTGGCGTGTAATTAATTTTTTTCAACTCTGTTTTTACCTTTTCAATACAGGTTTTTGTAGATGAAGAGGCATATTGAGGATAAAGCGGAATAACTTTTAAGTCCGTAATTCCATCAGCTTTTATTTTCTTTAGCACGGAGTTAATAGATGGATTTTGGTATCTCATTCCTAAGTAAACGGTATAATCATCACCTAATTTATTTTGTAATAGCTGAGTTACTTTTTTACCATAAAAAAATAAAGGAGAACCTTTTTCTGTCCATAATTCTTGATAAATCTTGGCAGATTTAGGACCTCTAAAGGGAGAGATAATTAAGTGAATTAATAACCATCGAGCAATATACGGTAAGTCAATGACATATTTATCCATTAAAAATTCTCGTAAATATTTTCTTACATCACTAACAGATGGACTATCAGGTGTGCCTAGATTAATCAATAAAACTCCTTTTTTCATAAAAGCAAAAGTACTGTTTTCAATATAATAAGAAGTATTAAGTGTATTTTAGATTGCTGATATTTTTCTTTTTTCAAGAAAATAAAAAGAAAAATTCTGCAAGTACGTAATTATCAGATTTTAGAACTTTATTAATAACTTCGTATAAATAACTTACAATTATAAATCAGTAACTAGCAACTAAAAAAAATGGACTATTTTTATTTAAAAGCATTACACATTATTTTTGTCGTTACTTGGTTTGCTGGACTTTTTTACATTGTTAGATTATTTATTTATCATGTAGAAGCAGAGGATGAAGATGAAAATACAAAAGTGGTGTTACAGAAGCAATATAAGCTAATGAGTAAGCGATTGTGGTATGGCATCACTTGGCCATCAGCAGTTTTAACAGCAATATTTGCTTTTTGGTTACTGTTTGGCACAGATGTCGGAAAATCTTACCTTTTAAGTCCTTGGATGCACATTAAATTAACTTTTGTAGTTGCACTTTATGTGTACCATTTTTTATGTCACCGTTTGTTTACTCAATTACAAAACAATCAAATTAAGTACTCATCATTTAAATTAAGAATTTGGAATGAAGTAGCAACTGTTTTACTCTTTGCCATTGTTTTTTTAGTGGTGTTAAAAAGTAATGTTGGTTGGGTTTGGGGTGTTGTTGGTTTATTATTGTTTTCGGTATTATTAATGATGGGGATTAAAATTTATAAAAAGAGAAGAGAAAAAACGAGTGAAAATTAGTACTCTAAAACTAAGGTGCTAAAGTACAGAATAACCATAGTGCTTTCTACTAGCCCAGAGAAAAACAATTCAGATCTTTTCATAGAAGTAAACGCTACAATTATTCCTGTAATAAAAATGGCAATACTATTAGCAATAAATTGAGCACTATCAATCTGTCCTAAATAAAACTGATAATATTTTAAGCCAACAGTAATTAGCAAAAATAAATGGGCTAATTGTATTGTTTTTGTAATCCCAATTTTTGAGGGTATAGTTCTCATCTTAAAGCTAAGATCATATTTCAAATCTCGAACATCAAAAGGTAAAGTAATTGCAAAAATGAATAAAAACTGTTCAATAAATAAGAGATAAATGTGACTAGAACTGATAGCACTCCATCCTAAATTTAATATTACAGGAAGTAAAATTGTTGTTGAAGCCCATACCAATGCAATGATAGAGATTTTACTCCATGTGAAATGTCGTAGTGCTTTTTTTTTATAAAAGGGTATAACATATAACACAGATATAATCCCTAATGGAATTGAAATAAGTATAATTTTTGAGAGGTAAAACAAAGCAAAAACAATAGCTATAATAGCTGAAAGTAAAGAGAAAAGCGTGATGATTTTTCTATTTCGAATAATCCAACTTAAACGAATTCCAATGTATTTTCCAATTAATTTCTGGTAATCCAATCTAATTATTCGTTGAATATTATAGATGAAAAAAGTAGTGCAAAAAACAAAAATAAGAAGAGGATAAGCATTTTGTTCGGGCAAACGTAAAAGCATGAATGTTTGATGTGTTAATAAGGTAACACAGAGAGAAACAAATAGATTGCTATAAATGAAAATTCGAATTAAGAAAATTAAAGCTCTCAAGAAAAATTATTTGTTAACGATTAATCCTATTAAGAAGCCTAATCCTGTACCAATAATACTGCTTTTTAAAGCATTTTGGGTACGTTTACTTCGAGCAACACGTTCATATCCCCTCAAAAATTCATCATCTTTTATATGTTCGAGGTTAGTTAATTTTTTTTGCTTAACTCGTGTTGGAAATGGAAGAGTAATAGTGGTGTAAATCAATGGTGTAGCAATATATAGAAACGCTTGATCTTTTTGCATAAAGTAACCTGCTACACCTCCAATAAGGAGACCTGTAATATTTGTTACAGGTGAAGAAAATGATTGATAAGCACCACGTTCACCATATACAAACATTTTCATGTCTTGAACTTTTAAAAAGTTTCCTTCTAGTGTGTCATATTTATATAGTACTGTTTCGGTGTTGTTTTGAGAGTATGAAAATAAACGGTAAGTGTCAACCTTAAATTCCTTTTGTTTGGTGTCTTTAAATGTAAACTCGTATTTATTTTGGCTAAGTATTGAACCTTCAAGTTCTTTTCCATTTAAAAACAACAATTTATCCTGTGCTTTTAGGTGGTTAGCTATAAGCAAAGCGATTAAAAGTGTAATAAGTAGGTAAGTTTTATTCATTAATAATTAAAAATACGAAAATTGACCTTTTTTAGTTGGTTTTACGCAAATGTAATTATATAGTTTTAGAATCCACAATTGCATGATTTTGAAAAATGAATTTTTGTTTCAGGTAATAATTCTTTAATCTTTTTGTGCTCTTCTGGGCTCATTAAAATTACTCTCATATCAATCTCTTTGAGCGATTCGCTTAATAGTTCAATTTCGGGAGGTAAAAAGCCAATATCATTTCCCCAAACATCTAAAAAAGTTAATTTTTTTAAATTACTTATTTCAGCAGGTAAAAACGTAAGTTCGTTTTGATTAAGGGTCAACGTTTTTAATTCGGTTAATTGCCCTAGTTCTTCAGGAATTGATGGAATTTTGTTATTAGAAAAATCTAATTCTTGTAAATAAGGGAACACAGTTATTTTTCTTGGGAAATAAATCAATTTATTTCGGCTTGCATCAAGCGTTTGTAAGTTTTTGAATTGATATATTTCTTCGGGCAATTCATGTAACTTCATTTTTTTTAATGAAAGTTTATATACTTTTAGTGGGTCTATTTTTAACGCTTGTTCAAGTGTAAGTTCTTTAATAGTGTCTAACGCTTCTTTTTCAAAAGCTTGGGCATTAGTTTTTATACTAATAATTAAAAGAATAAATACAGGTAAAATTTTAACTAAGTATTTGTATAGAGGTTTGTTTGTCAATTTCAAGTTGATTTTTGAGTTCTTCGATTTTTTCAAATTTTCGTTCATCTCTAATTCGTTCAATAAACTCAATTTTAATTTCATTATTATAAATATTAGTGTTAAAGTTAAAAATATTTACTTCAATAGTCGTGTTATCCCCATTTAAAGTAGGGCGATTTCCAATATTCAACATGCCTTTGTAACTAGCATTGTTTAATGTAATGACTACTGCATAAACACCATTTGCAGGGATTAATTTATACCAGTCTTTAACTTTAATATTTGCGGTAGGGAAACCTATTTCTCTACCAACTTTATTGCCTTCAATAACTGTACCTTCAATAAAATAATTATATCCTAAAAATTGATTTGCAGTTTTAATTTTACCTTCTGCCAGCGAATTTCTAATTTTTGTTGAACTAATGTTTATTTGCTCAATGTCTTGTGCTGGAATTTCTTCTACACCAAAGCCGTAAACAGGTCCGTATTCTTTTAAATGTTTAAAAGAGCCTTCTCTATTTTTTCCAAAATGATGGTCATAACCAATAACTAATATATGGGTATTTAGTTTGGTAACAAGAATATCTCTCACAAATTCAATTGAAGATAATCGAGAAAATTCTTTTGAAAAAGGATGAATAATTAGATGATCGATTCCTGTATTTTTTAATAAAGTAATTCGTTCTTCAATGGTGTTTAGTAACCTTAAATCTGTGTTTTCTGGCTGCAAAACCATTCTTGGATGAGGGAAAAAGGTTAAAATAACAGTTTCTCCTCCAAATTCTTCAGCAGCCTCTCTTAGCTTTTTTAAAATAACTTTATGTCCAAAATGAACGCCATCGAATGTTCCGGTAGTAGTTACCGATTTTTCTGTGGCTTTAAATTCATCAATGTTATAATAAATTTTCACTCGAAAATAAGTGTTTTAAAAGGTTATAAGTTCAATTGTTTTAAGGGTTACAAATATCCATAATTAAATCAACTCAACATAGAAAAAAATATATTAATAAGAGGGTTGTTTTTTACCGATAAATTGTAGTACTTTTGCACCCGATAAAAAGACATTATAATACTTAAATATAAAATCTTAAAAAGATGTCAAACAAGACCGGAAAAATAACTCAAATAATTGGACCTGTAATCGACGTTAGTTTTGAAAACGCTGATGTACTTCCAGATATTTTGGATGCGTTAATAATAACGAAAGATAACGGACAAAAAATTGTTCTAGAATGTCAACAACATGTTGGTGAAGATGTAGTGAGAGCTATAGCAATGGATGCAAGTGATGGATTAAGAAGAGGGATGGATGTAGTTGCTACGGGACAACCTATAATAATGCCTAAAGGCGATCAAATTAGAGGGCGTTTATTTAACGTAATTGGAGAAGCTATTGATGGTATTGGAGATGTTTCAAAAGATGGTGGGTATGCTATTCATAGAGATCCTCCAAAATTTGAAGATTTAACAACTTCAACAGAAGTTTTATTTACTGGGATTAAAGTAATTGACTTAATTGAGCCTTACTCGAAAGGTGGTAAAATTGGTTTGTTTGGTGGTGCTGGTGTTGGTAAGACGGTATTGATTATGGAATTAATCAACAACATTGCAAAAGGTCACTCTGGTTTATCAGTATTTGCTGGTGTTGGAGAGAGAACAAGAGAAGGGAATGATTTGTTGAGAGAGATGATTGAATCAGGCGTAATCAAATACGGTAAAGAATTTGAAGAGTCGATGGAAAAAGGTGGATGGGATTTATCTAAAGTAGATAAAGAAGGGTTAACAGAATCTATGGCAACATTAGTTTTCGGACAAATGAATGAGCCTCCAGGAGCAAGGGCTAGAGTTGCTTTGTCAGGATTAACATTAGCTGAATATTTTAGAGATGGAGATGGTGAAGGTAAAGGAAAAGATATCTTATTCTTTATTGATAACATTTTTAGATTTACACAAGCAGGTTCTGAGGTATCTGCATTATTAGGACGTATGCCTTCTGCGGTAGGTTACCAACCTACATTAGCATCAGAAATGGGTGCAATGCAAGAGCGTATTACTTCTACAAAATCAGGTTCAATTACATCAGTACAAGCGGTATATGTACCTGCGGATGATTTAACGGATCCGGCTCCAGCAACAACGTTTGCTCACTTAGATGCTACAACTGTACTTTCTCGTAAAATTGCTGAGTTAGGTATTTATCCTGCAGTAGATCCATTAGATTCTACCTCAAGAATTTTATCTGCTGAGGTTGTTGGTAACGAGCACTACGATACAGCTCAAAGAGTTAAAGAAACATTACAACGATACAAAGAATTACAAGATATTATTGCAATTTTAGGTATGGATGAATTATCTGAAGAAGATAAAATGACTGTACATAGAGCAAGACGTGTTCAACGTTTCTTATCTCAACCTTTTCATGTTGCTGAAC
>CAXBPN010000110.1:0-7938 GCA_963977515.1 uncultured Flavobacteriales bacterium | reverse complement strand
TTAACCATGCCCATTGGTACATGTCCTTTTCTAAAACCAGGAATTGATGCTTTCTTTCTGTAATCTTTTAATACAGTATCAACTTTATCTTTATAGTCAGCTTCAGTTACATTAACTTTTATTACTGCATTTAAATCGTCAATTTTTTCTTGGGTAACGTTCATTTGTAATTAGTTTTATTGCCAGACTAGTTCTGGTATCTTTTCAATTTTACAATTAGATTCCGCTTTTCAGCGGAATTAATTCGAATAAACACACTAAAAGTGTGGATTCTCATTAAGTTAAAAAGGTGCAAGGTAAATACCTCGCACCTCTTTCTTTTGTACAGGCGGAGAGACTCGAACTCTCACACCTCGCGGCACTAGATCCTAAGTCTAGCGTGTCTACCAATTCCACCACGCCTGCAAAAGGACTGCAAAAATAATATTTTTTAATTACTTGGCAATAAATGAGCTAATAAAAATATCAGTTAAAATTGCCTTTTTTAGAAGATATAAGAAACATTTAGATTAAATGCTACCGTACCTCCTCCATCAATAGTTAATGTAGTTGGAAATCCATTTGAATTTGAATAAGGAACAAAACTAATTCCCCCCATGTAATCATCAGCACTTGTTCCATCATCATCATAAAGTCTTATTTCGTAATTAGAAGTTGGAGAAATTAAATCTAACGGTAAACCATTTGTGAATTCATAATCTAATGTAGAGTTTGCATTTTGATATATTCCACTAGTATAAAATGAGGTTCCTGAAATTGCTAATTCTACATAGATATCTGCATCAGATGTTAAATCCCATGATGTTCCACCATCTAATGCGGGATGTCTTGTGACAGTGATTTTTGTAATTCTAATTTTATCAGGAGTTATTTGAGTGTTACAGTTTGTTCCAGTATAACCTGTAGGGCAGTTAGATGTTGGAGTGGTTACAGTAGAAGGCTTTGGTGTGTCATCATCTTTTTTACAGCCAGTAAAAAAGAACGCATTTAACATTAACATTAAAATTGATATGTTTTTTAAATTTTTCATAAGTAGGATATTTTATATTGAATAACATTCAAATATATAAAAAATACTAATCATATAATAATACTATTAAAAAATGACACTAATAATCATATATGGAACTACGATTTTTGTTTAAAACAAAAAATTGTGGTAATTGATTCAACTAAATACTTAGTTTTTCTTGGGCAGAGAATTTCTGAAATTCGAGAGGAAAAAGGAATAACCCAATATAGGCTAGCTAAGAATTTAATGATGGAACAATCAAATTTAGCTAGAATAGAAAAAGGAGAAACTAACCCCACAATAAAAACACTTTTAAAGATTTGCGAAGTATTAGATATCTCTTTAGAAGAACTGATAAAAGGATTTTATTTATAACTATATTATTTTTCCTGACGAAATGGAATGGAGTTCAGGAATCCAGTTGATAGATTTCAATAGCTACCTCGAGTTTTTAACTCGTGGTTTTGATAATAAAATTACTTCTTTTAAATAGGAGATTGTGGGTCAAGCCCCGAAGTATCGGGTCAAGCCTGCAATGAGTTAGAAAAACAAAAAAAATGAACGTCTTTCCGCACTTGAAGAGTTTATACTGAGCCTTGTCGAAGTAGAATCTTCCAATTAAATGCAACATTGTTTGTTGGATATTCCTGTTTACACAGGAATGACGCTGTTTCCATTTTTTTGTTTTTGAGGAGATTTATTCCCCTCCTTTGGAGGGGTTAGAGGAGGCTTCTACCCATTTTCTAGCATTCACAAAAGCTTCAAACCAAGGAGTTACATCATCCTCTTTTTTGTTAGCATCATAAAAGCCAGTTTGCCATGGGAAAATAGTTCTTTCTAAGTGTGGCATCATTGCTAAATGACGACCATTGTTTGAGCAAATACCTGCAGTATTAAACTCAGAACCGTTTGGGTTAGCTGGGTAAGTATTGTTTGCGTAGTTCATAATGATATTATAATCACTTTCAGCACCCTCAAACAAGAAACGACCTTCACCATGAGCAACCCAAATTCCTAATTTACTTCCTGCTAATGTTTTTAACATTACAGAATTGTTTTGAGGTACTTCTACGGTTAAATAAGTGGATTCAAATTTACCACTTTGGTTGTGAGCCATTGGTTGAGTTTTGCCGTTCGATTCTACTAACCCTAATTCCATCATTAATTGGCAACCATTACATACTCCTAAACTTAATGTGTCTGGACGAGCATAAAAATTATCTAAAGCTTCTTTTGCTTTTGGATTATATAAAAATGCTCCAGCCCAACCTTTTGCTGAACCTAATACATCCGAATTAGAGAATCCACCAACAAAAACAATCATGTTTACATCACTTAAATCTTCTTTTCCTGCAATTAAATCAGTCATGTGAATATCCTTCACATCAAAACCGGCTAAGAACAACGAGTAAGCCATTTCTCTATCGCCATTTACTCCTTTCTCACGAATAATAGCTGCTTTAATTCCTGTTGTATTTTTTCTTCCGTGTTCAATGCCATAATCAGCTAACTTTCCTTTAAATTCTTGCGTAAATTTAAAGTCAATTGCATTTTGAGTAAATGTTTCAAAACGTTGTTTTGCTAATGCTGGTTTAGTTTGTTTTTGGTCTAATAAATAAGAAGTCTTAAACCATAAGTTTCTCATTTTATCAATATCAAAACTTAATTTAGCTCCACGATGTTTAATGTTTAACGTTCTGTTAGGTGTTGGTTTCCCTAAAATATGAGCATGAATTCCTTTTTTGCCTAATTCAGAAACTGCAGCATCTTCATTTTTTACTTGAAGCACAACGGCAGGAATTTCACTAAATAATATTTTCACTAAATCATTTTCATCAAAAGAAGAGAAGTTAATATCTAAACCACCTTTAGTGTTAGCGAAATTCATTTCTAATAATGTAGTAATTAAACCACCAGCAGAAACATCGTGTCCAGCTAACACTAAGTCATTATTTATTAATGTTTGAACAGCATTAAAAGCGTTTGCGAAATAATTATTATCAGCTACTGTTGGTGTATCTTCTCCTAATCGATTTACTATTTGTGCAAATGATGAGCCTCCTAAATCAAAAGTTCCTTTTGAGAAATCAACTAATATTAAAGTACTGTTTTCATCGTTTACTAAAACAGGTTCAACTACTTTTCTAATATCACTTACTTCTCCTGAGGCTGTAATAATTACAGTTCCTGGAGCGTAAACTTTATCCTCTTTGTATTTCTGAACCATTGACAAAGAATCTTTACCAGTTGGAATGTTTATTCCTAAGCCACAAGCAAAATCACTTACAGCTTCTACTGCTTCGTAAAGTCTTGCATCTTCACCTTCATTTTTACAAGGCCACATCCAGTTTGCTGATAATGAAATTGATTTTAAACCATCAGTAAAAGGAGCCCAAATAATGTTTAATAAAGCTTCTGAAATAGCTAATTTACTACCATTTTCAGGGTTAATTAAAGCAGCTGCAGGGGCATGTCCTAATGCTGTTGCAATTCCATGCTTTCCTTTAAAATCAAGAGCAACAACTCCTAGGTTGTTTAATGGTAATTGTAGTTCTCCAGCATTTTGTTGCTTAGCTACTTTTCCAGTTACCGATCGGTCAACTTTGTTTGTCAACCAATCTTTACAAGCAACAGCTTCTAATTGTAATACTTGCTCTACATAAGAAGTAATTTTGTTGGTATCGTAATTAACAGGTTGGTATTTTACCTCTACAGTTTTGTCGGTAATGATTGTTTTTGGAGGTTTTCCAAACATGTCATCAATCTTTAAATCGATTGGAGGTTCGTTGGTTAGCTTGTCCTCAAACTTAAATACATGATTTCCATTTACCTCACCAACAACATACATTGGAGAACGCTCTCTTTTACAAATTTCTTCTAACAATGGAATGTCTTCTGATTTGATGACTAGCCCCATTCTCTCTTGAGATTCGTTTCCTATAATTTCTTTAGCAGAAAGGGTAGGGTCACCAACTGGTAATTTTCTTAAATCAATTGTTCCTCCAGTTTCTTCAACTAATTCTGATAAACAATTTAAATGTCCACCAGCACCATGATCGTGAATAGATACAATAGGATTTTTGGTAGATTCAACAAAAGCACGAATAGCATTTGAAGCTCTTTTTTGCATTTCAGGATTTGAACGTTGTATGGCGTTTAATTCAATTGAGTTACTAAATTCTCCTGTTGCAACAGATGAAACAGCACTTCCACCCATTCCAATTCTGTAATTATCTCCACCTAAAATCACAATTTTATCACCAACTTCTGGAGTATGTTTTATGGCGTCTTGATGTTTTCCATAACCAATACCACCGGCTTGCATAATTACTTTGTCAAAACCGTATTTCTTACCATCTTCAGTATATTCGAAAGTAAAAACAGAACCGTTAATTAAGGGTTGACCGAATTTATTACCAAAATCGGAAGCTCCATTCGAAGCTTTTATTAAAATATCAACTGGAGATTGGTACAACCATTTACGTTCTTCCATATTGTTTTCCCAACTTCTATCATTTCCAAGTCTTGGGTAAGCAGTCATGTAAACAGCAGTTCCTGCCATTGGTACAGAACCTTGTCCTCCAGCCATCCTATCTCTTATTTCTCCTCCAGCACCTGTTGCAGCACCATTAAATGGTTCTACAGTAGTTGGGAAATTATGAGTTTCTGCTTTTAATGAAAGAACAGTATCAATTTCACTTGTTTCAAAATAATCAGCTTTGTTTTGTGTTTTTGGAGCAAATTGCATGGCACGTGGTCCTTTTACAAAACTTACATTGTCTTTATAAGCCGAAACAATCGTATTTGGATTTTGATTAGATGTCTTTCTAATTAAATTAAAAAGAGAAGAAGGTTTTTCTTGTCCATCAATTATAAAAGTTCCATTAAATATTTTATGACGACAATGTTCTGAGTTTACTTGAGAAAAACCGAACACTTCACTGTCTGTTAATTTTCTTCCAACTCTAGTTGAAACGTCTTGTAAATATTGTACTTCTTCTGCATTTAATGCTAATCCTTCTTGTTGGTTGTAAGCAGCTATATCATCTATATATTGAACAGCTTCTGGTTTTACATTTATTGTAAATAAATCTTGATTTAATTCGGTAAACATTGCTTCGAGCATAGGGTCGTAAGCAGTATCTTTAGATTTTTCTATTTTATATTCTTCAATTCTAATAATGTTGTTGATACTCATGTTTTGAGTAATTTCAACAGCATTAGTACTCCAAGGAGATACCATTGCAGCTCGTGGTCCAACATAAAAACCATTAATGCTTTGGCTATCAATTTTTTCACCATTTAGCAACCAGTTTAATTTTGGCAAATCACTTTCGTTCATTACACCATTAAACTGAACAGCAATAATCTTGTTGGTATTAGTTTTAAAGAATACGATCATTTTTCGACTTTTAAGCTTAAAATTTTAAGAAATGCAAAGTTAGAAAGAACCCCAAAATAGCAATTTAATAATGTTGTTTTTTTTCACAACATTTCAACAAAAAAACAAGCCCTCACTTAATTTTTAAATTATTGCTTATATTTGTTAGTATGAATTCTGCGGAGATAAAATTAGATTTGTTTAGGAAATTAGATGGTTTGAGTGGCTCAAAACTGCAAGAAGCTTACGGATTGCTTTTAAACTTTATCAATCAAAATTCTGCTGATTTTTGGGATGATCTTACTCCTAAACAACAAGAGGCGATTAAACAAGGCGTTAAAGAATTAGATGAAGGAAAAGGAGTTCCTCATGATGAAATAATGCAAACACTTAGAGCAAAGTAAATGGCTAAACAAGTTAGGTGGTCTCCTCTTGCAGAAAAGGATGTTAACCTTATTGCTGATTACCTCATTAAAAACTGGGATTACAAAATTTATGATAATTTTATTGCAGACCTAGATCAATCAATAAATCAGATTGTTAGCAAACTTAAATTATTTCCTGTTATTCATAAAAAACTAAATGTAAGAAAATTAGTTATCACAAAACACAATACTTTATTTTATAGAGAAATAAAAAAATCTATTGAAATTATTCGAGTTTTTGATTCTCGGCAAGACCCTAAGAGATTAACTTTTAGATGATTGCATACGAAGATGTTCAATGTTGAAAAATAGCAACTTCATATTTACAATAATGTGATGTATCAAAGAATTCAAGAAAAGTTTAGAGCTAAGCTCTTGAATAAGATAAAAACACAAAACAACCTTTTTATTAATTTAGACGTATTACTCACGTAATATCCTGATAATCTGAAAACAAACATTGGAATTAGACGAAATAATAGAAGGTTGTAGAGAAGGGAGTAGAAAGCATCAAGAGGCTTTGTACAATATGTTTGCGTCAAAAATGTTTGGCGTTTGCTTAACCTATACTCGTGATAGAGATTTAGCTCAAGATATTTTGCATGATGGATTTTTTAAGGTATTTAAAAAATTTCACCAATACAATGAAGATTGGAGTTTATTTGCTTGGGTTAGACGAATAATTGTAAATACAGCTATCGACCACTTTAGAAAAACAAATCGAATAACTAATGTCGATTTTCAAGAATCAGAATATTTAGGAGGTTCGTATGATGATGTTTCTGAAAGTTTTAAAACAGCTGATTTATCTCAATTAATAAACATGCTCCCAGTGGGAGCTAGAACTGTTTTTAACCTTTATGTGGTTGAGGGATATAAGCATCGAGAAATTGCTGATATTTTAAAAATAAGTGCAGGCACGTCAAAATCTCAATTATCTAAAGCAAAAAGCGTATTAAAAGAATTAGTAAATAAATATTACGATAGGTGAAACAGGGTGGGAACATAGAAGATTGGTATCGTGATGAACTTTCGAATTTCGAAGTTAATCCAGAAACTAATGGTTGGGAGTCAATTTCCAATCAGCTAGATAATACTGCACCATTAACTGATGAAAATATAGAATCGTGGTATATAAAAGAGTTAGAAAAATTCCAATCTGTACCCGATAAAACGGTATGGAATAAATTATCTACAAAATTAGATGTTGCTAGTGTTTGGGATAAGTTGTTGGTTTCATTGAATCGTTACGACAAAATTATTTGGTGGAGAAATACGATGCTAAAATCATCAGCACTTTTATTATTGTTGATAGGAGGGTATTATACTTTTACAAATATTGGAGGAGAAGAAGCTGCTATCTTGACTAACAATATAGTTTACAATCACACAGAAAATGGAGGTCAATTATCAGCTATTGAAAATAACAACGAAAATGATGTAATTGAAGGAATTGTTTTTGAAAAGAAAGAAGGTAATGAGGAATCATTGTTTCAAAGTGATGAAAGTCAACAGGTTGGAAGTAATGATAAAATACAGCGTCCTAAGCTTTCAACTGTAGTTCAAAGGGGAACATCAGTTAATAATAAAGGTAAAAATGAGACGTTATTAGCTTCAACAACAAACAATATTGATAAAGTTATTTCACTAAAAGTTGGCAATTTAAGTCAAGATTTTCCTTTGGCGAGTTTGAGTAATAATTCAATTTCTAACACTAACCTAGAAACAAAAACATTAGAAGCAAAGGAGTTTTTAGTGAAAAAGAATCAAAATAAAATCATATTTAATTCGAAAAGATTCTCTTCTCACTTTGTTTTTGGGATGTACGCACGTCGTTTATATTTTGGTATTAATGGAGGTGCTAAATATCAAACATTATTTGCAAGTAGTAAGCAAAATGAGGCTTTATCTCACTTTAACAAGAAACAATTGATGGATTTTGGAGGAAGTTTTGGAGCTACAGTTGGACTGATAGTGTCTGATAAATTTAATTTAGAAGTAAATGTAAACTTACTATCAACAAGTGGATCTAAGCATCAATATTCATTAAACGAAAATAATTTTATAGATGAAATAAATTTAGAATATTCAACGGTTAGTATTTTAGCAAAAAAGATGAA
>CAXBPN010000109.1:0-7940 GCA_963977515.1 uncultured Flavobacteriales bacterium | reverse complement strand
CTTGTCTTGTACAGCATCCCAATTTTGAAAAAAGGCATTGTAATCTTTTGCAGTATAATTACTTACAAATGGTTTTGAGAATTGTCCAAACAAACTGACTGAACAACATAAAAATGTTAGAAAGACAAAAAAAGTCCTATTCAACATATAATTACAATAATGGTTTTACTTTTACAAATTGAAAAGTAGATTAAAAAATGTCAAAAAGCAAAGATAATTTAAATTGGTTTGAAGATTGGTTTGACTCTCCTTACTACCATATACTTTATAAAAATAGAGATATGGTTGAGGCTGAAATATTTATCATCAATTTATTGGATTATTTAAAACCTTTAAAAACCGATCATTTATTAGACGTTGCTTGCGGTAAAGGAAGACATGCTAAAACGATGAACGACTTAGGTTTTTATGTTGATGCTTTTGATTTAGCAGAAAATAGTATTAACAGTGCAAAACAATTTGAAAATGAGCGTTTAAAATTTTATGTAAACGATATTCGTAAACCTTTAAACATCAATCATTACCAGTTTGCTTTTAACCTATTTACCAGTTTTGGTTACTTTGATGATGACAATGACAATGTGCGTGCGATAGATGCTATTGCTAAAAGTTTAAAGACTAATGGTGTTTTAGTTTTAGACTTTATGAATGCTACTAAAATAGTTGATAAATTAGTTGAAGCTGAAACCAAAATAATTGAAGGCATTACTTTTAACATTACTAAAAGCGTAGTTGATGGTTTTATTGTTAAACAAATTGATTTTGAGGACAAAGGCAAGTCCTATTCTTTTCAGGAGCGAGTAAAAGCCATTTCAAAAAATGATTTTATTCGCTATTTTAATTTAGCTAATTTAAAAATAGAGGCTACCTTTGGCGATTATGCACTCAATGCTTTTGATGAAAATACATCGGAGCGTTTAATTATGGTTGCTAAAAAATAAATGAACGACATTATAGTTTATATCTCATTATTCTTGGTTGCCTTTTTAGGCGGACTAATTGTAATTTGGAAAAAACCTAAGGTTACACCCAACTTTAAATTGTTACTTTCTTTTAGTGGTGCTTTTTTATTGGCTATTTGTTTTCTTCATCTTATACCAGAATTGTACCACGATTACAACCCATCAATAGGTTTGTTTATACTGATTGGTTTTGTTTTGCAATTGTTATTGGAATTCTTCTCTCAAGGTATTGAGCACGGGCATTTGCACCACCATGGGAATGGAAAAAGTAATTTCCCTTACACTGTTTTTATTAGTTTATGTTTTCATGCCTTGATAGAAGGAATGGCGTTAACCAATCCACATTACCACGACGACGGGCAACCGCTATTGTTAGGTATTTTAATACATAAACTACCCGTAGCTATTATCCTGTGTACGTTATTGTTGGCTAATGGCATAAAAACGAGTAAGCTCCTTATTTCTTTAATTGTATTTTCTTTAGCTGCTCCAATTGGTTTATTTATGGCTGACGAATTAGGACATTCTATAATTAACAACGTTAATGTATTTCTAGCGTTGGCTGTAGGTATCTTTTTACATATTTCTACTACTATTTTGTTTGAAGCTAGCGAAGGACACAAGTTTCATTTAAAGAAGTTTGTTACCATTATGATTGGTTTAATAGCTGCTTATTTAACTTTATAAATGACGATTGAAATTGCCAATAAAAGTAATATTAACCAGCTTTTATTTATTGCTAACCAAACTTTAGGCAACAACTTTATTACCACCACCCATTTTGAAGATTTTATTACCCAACCGCACAAAAACTGCTATATAGCTGTTTTAAATAATGAAATATTGGGTTTTATAACTACTGAGCTTTGTAACGCCACCCAATTACAAGAAAGTTTACTAAAAAAACATGAAGAACCTTTGTTTACCAACCCAACTGCTACTATTGGTATTATACAACAAGTAGCAGTACACCCTAAGCATTTAAGAAAAGGAATTGCAACTAGCTTATTGAAACACGCCATAACCCAATTAAAATTAAATAGCGACAGTTTATTTTGCATTAGTTGGAAAAAGGGAGCTATTACACCTATGAGTAACTTATTACTAAAAAACAATTTTACGTTATACCAAACCATACCCAACTATTGGTATACCGATAGCTTAACTCAGCTATACAATTGTGCTATATGTGGCAACCCTCCGTGTAAGTGTAGTGCAGAGTTTTATGTGTATTTAACCTAAAAGAGGCAGCTTTCGCTGCCTCCATCTTATCTTATTTTTCTTCAGTCTTCTTTTTTGCTGGTGCTTTTTTCGCAGCAGGTTTCTTTTTTGCTGCTGGTTTTTTAACGGCTACTTTTTTAGGTACAGCTTCTACAACTTTCTCTACCTTTTTTGCTTTAGGTTTCGATTTTACAACTACAACCTTAGCAGATTTTTTCGGTCTGGTTACACCATAACTTCCCGCAGTAATTTTTCCTTTTTTCGTTTTTTTATCGCCTTTACCCATATTTTATAATGTTTTGTAGTTCATAATCAAACAAATATAAAAAAAAGAGTCGGCTTTGCCAAGTAAAAAATCAGTCGAATTACGCTTGCAATTCTTTAAGGGTTAACCAAGCCATAAGACCCATTCCAGTCTCTATAGCATCTTCATCAATATTAAAAGTTGAAGTATGCAAACCAGAATTAATTTGTTTTTGGTCGCTTTTAACCCCTAACCTGTAAAAGCAAGTTGGTAATACTTGTGAATAAAAAGCAAAATCTTCGGCAGTCATTCTTAAATCTAAATCAACCACATTTTCAGCACCAAAAAACTCAATTGCTCCTTGTTTTGCTCTAGCTGTTAATTCTTCATCGTTTACCAAAAACGGATAACCTACATGAATATCAAAAATGCACTCTCCTCCCATTCCTTCGGCAATGTCTTCCGCCATCTTTTTCATTTTTTGATGAGCTCTAGCTCTCCATTCCTCATTCATCGTTCTAAATGTACCTTCTAGTTTTACTTCATCAGGAATAACATTGGTAGCACCCTCTCCTATTATTTTACCAAACGACAAAACAGTTGGTACAGTTGGATGTGCTCCTCTACTTACAATTTGCTGTAATGCGACTATAATGTGTGAGGCTATTAAAATAGGGTCAATATTTAATTGTGGCAATGCAGCGTGTCCACCTTTACCTTTTACGGTTACATAAATTTCGTCTGCTGAAGCCATGTACATTCCAGGCCTGAAACCTACTTTACCGGCTTCTAACTGTGGGTAAACATGTTGCCCGAACATATTAGTTGGTGTAGGATTTTTTAATCCTCCTTCTTTTATAATTAACGAAGCTCCTCCGGGTATAATTTCTTCTCCGGGTTGAAAAATTAATTTTACTGTTCCTTCAAATTCATCTTTTAGCTCGTTTAATATTTTAGCTACACCCAATAATGATGAGGTGTGAACATCATGACCACAGGCATGCATCACACCATTGTTTATCGATTTATATTCAAGTTCATTTTCTTCTTGGATTGGCAGAGCATCATGATCAGAACGTAATGCAATTATTTTCTTTGATGGATTCTTTCCTTCTATTAAAGCTATAATTCCTGTTTTTACCAATCGTTTCTGATTGGTAACTCCATATTCATTGAGCTTATTTTCGATAAAATCAGCTGTTTTAAACTCCTTAAACGAAAGTTCTGGGTGTTGGTGTAAATGTTGTCGAATAGCAACAACTTCAGTTTTATAAGCTGCTGCTTTTTCTTTTACAAGTTGAATCAAATCCATATTAAATATCTAAGTTCAATGATAAATAAAATACTGGGCGTTTTTTACTTACACCATCTTCAACACCCCAAGCCCAATCGGCTCTTAAAAAATAACCCAACACCGTAGATCGAATACCAAAACCATAACCACCAACAATTGGATAAATATCTTTAAAAACAGTTACTGTTAATGGTCCATCTTTAATTACATCTTTTGTTACTCTATTTTCTTTTCCAAACGGGTCTAATCCATCCCAAGCCATACCTGCATCAGTAAATCCAATTACTTGGAAATTACGAACAAAATTAGAGCGTATTGGTCTTCTAACAAAATAAGAAAATACAGGTAAACGAACTTCGCTATTAATAACAGCAAAATTACTTCCTCTTCTTATGTTTTGAGGAAACCCTCTTAAATTGGAAGCCAATGCTTGAAAACGATAATTAATTTCTGGATTAATATCCTCTTGATTTATAAATCGGTCAGCCCAACTTGCTTGATCAAACCAACCATCAACACTACCTAAATAATAAATTAGTTTTTCTTTACCAAATGAAGAACTCGCTGCCAAACGATTTACCCAAATTAATTCTCTACTTAATTTTAATGAATGTCTTAAATCGAAACCAACTACTTGCATGTTTCCATTTATACCATCATAATCGTCTAAGGCTTCTTGATAGTATTCTGCAAACAATTTAAACTTAGTACCATAATAGATGTTTAACATTTTAGGTAAAGAATTGTCAAATACATAAGCCGTCTTTAAAACTCCTCTATATTCATTAAAATTCTTTGCATTAAGCGATGTTCTATCAATTGATTTCACAACTGTAATGTCATTTCTTATTCCTCCAGTAAACTGAATACTTGCCACCTCACTAAAAGGATATTTTGAAGAATATTTTAGCATGTTTGTTGTAATACCAAACACATCGAAACCATTTGTTGCATCAGCAGTTGTTCGCAAAAAAGTATATTCCTTATCCCACCTATTAACCAAGTTTTGATAGGTAATAAAATATTCTCTCGATCCTGACGACATTCTAATACCACCAAACAAACGGTAATCTTCAAATAAATCAATTACACCCAGTTTCATTACACCACCAACATCAGGGGCAGTAAATGGACCACCAGTAAAAATTTGGTATTCTTGATTAACGAAAGAATTACTCAATTTTATTCCCGAATTATCATTAAAAAATGAAAGGTTATAATTTCGTTGATTAGGTAATTTAAATTCTTTTATTAAAGAATCAACCTCTTGTGTTTTATTTCCTACAACGATTGTATGGCGTTGAATTTTATCTTTTTCTTTTTCGAAAACATATTTATTAATATTTACTTCTGCTGTTATAGAATCTGGAGCTAGTTTTATTGGATTAAACAAAATAAAGTTAACCGAAGCGTTTTGAGTGGTTTGATTTTGATTTAAAGAGTCTATAATACTATTGTTTAATCCATTAATTGAGTCTATTTTTTCATTTATATCTTTAAATAATAAGTGGTATTTATAATCATCAACAACTATTTCTGTTGCTTTCCCATTCAGATTTACAGTGTGATCGTTTAAACCTCTACTTTTTGTTGCTGATGAAGTTTTAGCATCATAAAATTTATAATAATGGATTGACGTATCAATATGAGTTATAAAGCTATCCTTTACGGCATAATAGCGAGAATACACATTGTCTTTTTCTCCTAAATAATATAGAGCTGAATCTATTCCATAAGGTTGTATTTCTGATTGTTTAGGTGTTTCGGTAACTCGTGTCAACTTTTTTGAATTGATGTCTAACACCCAAATATCATACGAATGATTAAATAATTCTTTACCTTGAGGTGCATAACCTAATGAATCATTTGTTCGATTAGAAGTAAATACAATCTGTGATGAATTTTCAATAAATCGTGGGTTTAAATCATCATATACATCTTTTGTTAAAGTTTTTTGCGAATTGGATCCAATATTATACAAATACAAATCTGATTGTCCTTTTGCTAAAGCAGACAATACCATTTGTTTTCCATCATCAGCATAAGAGAAATCAAGTACTTTTTCTAAGTTAAATAAAGGTTTTTCTTGTATTCCTCCTGTATTAATATCAAAATAATGCATCAACAACAATCCTTTTTCTTCGGTAACAAAAGCTAAAACCTCACTTGAAGGATGCCATGATAGTAGAGGGTAAGATTTATCGTTAATTCGATTTAGTTTAAATTCTCGTTTATAAATTTTATAACTCTTATCATTTGAAGGATAATAAACATACAATTTATATTGACCTAACTGGTCAGTAATATAAGCAAAAGCTTCTCCATTTGGACTAGCTTTAAATTGTCTGTATTCTCTTCTTTTCTTAATTTTTAATTGCTCAAAGGCTTTGTATTGCTCCGTTTTAGTTTGTAAATTCTGAAATTCTTGTTGGTAATACACTATCCATTCCTCATTTAATGTTTTTGTATTTACCCCCAACACATATAAAAAACCTCTATCTACACTTTGCGTAATTCTGGTCATATACAAAATATTAGAAATAACCGATTCCCCATACACTTCAGCAATATATGCCCATAAAGAATGCCCTGCAACAATTGATTGTTGTTCATTTAAGCGATTAAATTTCACATATTTCCCTGAGGTAATACCATCTCTAACTTCGTTTTCTATTTTCGGATTCCAGTTGTCTGATAAGTATGATGATAATCCTTTTACATACCAATCGGGTAAAGATAACAAACTAGAATTTTTTAGCACTTGTGTCCAGCTAGAACCATACACTTGTTGATTAATTAAAACCGTTGCTATTCCCTCTTTTATTTGCCTATCATAATCGGCATGACTACCATTAAAATAGATAAAAACTTTAGAACCCATTATTTGAGTTAACCCAGCTATTTCTCCATTTTCTAACCCTAAACCAATGTTACTTTGCTTAAAATCTGATTGTTTGTTGTAAATTATAAATTGGATTTTATCTCTTAAATCAAAATCAAATAACTCTTCTTGCTCCAATAAATACTTTTGAGCAGCTTTAGCCGTATAAACCGCTAAATCTTTACCTCCTGTATAAAAATAGGTTTCGTATTGTTCAAATCGGTAGTATTTCCATTCAAATTCTTTAAATTGAACTCTGTTTTTCCCAAAACCAACATTGGTTCCATTGTAAAATTGAGCTTGCACATTAGTGAGTGTAGCTATTAGAAAAAATAGCCCAATTACAAGTTTAATATGAATACTTCGAGTATTAATAACTGTTGTTTTGATACGATTCGTAAAAATAAAGATTTTATAGTGATTTACTACTTCAATTCGCTTTAATTAACCCTCTTTTAATATTACTTTTGTAGTTCAAAAAATAAGGCAAAAAATGATAACTATTCACCACTTTACGTTTAACGGATTTCAGGAAAACACCTACCTTTTGTATGATGAGACAAAAGAGTGTGTAATTATAGATCCAGGATGTTATTCAAATACTGAACAACAAGAGTTGGTTAATTTTATAGATAAAAATGGATTAAAACCTGTTAAATTATTAAATACACACTGTCATATTGATCATATTTTGGGTAATAATTTTGTTGCAAAAACCTTTAACCTTGGTTTAGAAATGCACAAAAAAGATTTGCCGACTTTGCATGCTACTACTGAGTATGGTCAATTATATGGTTTTACTGTTGATAAATCTCCAGAGCCAACTACTTTTTTAGATGAAGGAGATGTCGTTTCTTTTGGAAACAGTAAATTAGACATCTTGTTTGTTCCTGGTCACGCTCCTGGACACATTGTTTTTGTAAGTCACGAACAAAGGTTTGCTATAAATGGAGATGTTTTGTTTTATGGTTCAATCGGAAGAACTGATTTACCTGGAGGAGACCATGAAACTTTGATAAATAGCATAAAAACCAAGATGTTTGCCTTGGCGGATAATTATACTGTTTACACAGGTCATGGCCCTAGCACTACCATAGGTTTTGAGAAAGCAAATAATCCTTTTTTGCAGTAAATAAAAACCCCTTCTATCGCAAGCGTCCGCTTGTGATATTTATTGTAGTAGCTCCACATCTATTTTACCTTTTTGTTCAGCATAATCTGCTGCACTACTACTACTATAGATATAATCCTCAGCATTTTTAACAACTCCAGCAACTACTGGATTTTGATGTAAATAAGTTAGTTTATTATCTATCATGTAATTGTCCCACAACTCTA
>CAXBPN010000108.1:0-8002 GCA_963977515.1 uncultured Flavobacteriales bacterium | reverse complement strand
TTTACCAACCTATCTAATGATAATGGAGGAACAACGCCTATTGATACTTGGAGTTGGGATTTTGATGGAGATGGAATTGAAGATGATAATACTCAATCTCCTTCAAATATGTTTAATTCAGCAGGGGTTTATCAAACGATGTTGATAGTTACTTCTACTTTAGGGTGTAAAGATACAGCTTATGTAAATGTTGATGTTGACGCCATACCCGTAGCTAACTTTGGAGTAGAAGATGTTTGTTTAAATTACTCAGGAACATTTACAGATAGCTCTACAGTAACTATTGGAAATGTAAATCAATGGGATTGGAATTTTGGAGATGGAATAGGAACAAGTGTTTTACCAAGTCCAACTTATACATACACTACATCGGGTATTAAAAATGTAACGCTAACAGTTTATTCAGATAGTGGATGTACACACAGTGTTACCCTACCTGTAGAAATATACCCTAACCCTACTGCATTATTTGATACCACAGATGTCTGTTTAAATGTTGCAGCTCAGTTTACTGATTTATCGTTAAATAATGGAGGAACGATAACTGGTTGGGCATGGGATTTTGAGAATGATGGTACAATAGATAATACAGACCAAAGCCCAAGTTATAATTACCCATCTGATGGAACTTACGATGTGGAATTGATTGTGTCAACTTCTTCAGGTTGTAAAGATACGCTGATGAAATCGGTAACGATTTATCCGATGCCAACAGCAGATTTTACTTTTGTAAACTCTTGTTTTAAAGATTCAGTTGAATTTACTGATAATTCGAATGTAACCTCAGGTACAATTAACCAATGGCAGTGGGATTTAAGTGATGGGCAATCATCAGGATTACAAAACCCTCATGTTTACTATTCTAATGAAGGTATTTATGATGTAGAATTAATCGTAACGACGGATAATAACTGTAAGGATACAATTAAAAAAACAGGGGTTGAAGTATGGCCATTACCTAATGTTAATTTTGGACCAACTGCAGTATGTATCAATTACGCCACGCAGTTTACTGATTCATCAGAAGTTTCGAACGCTTACACCGTAAATAATAATGTACAATGGGATTGGGATTTTGGAAATGGAGTAGGTTCTAGTATGGATCAAAACCCAGTTTATGCATATCCAGTTGATGGTATTTATATGGCAACCTTAACAGTAACAACAAATAACAACTGTGTGGATTCAGCAATTAAACAAGTAACCGTTTATCCTCAACCAGAAGTAGATTTTGTTGCTAATAACTTGGATGGTTGTACACCAGTAGATGTCAACTTTACTGATTTAACTGTTTTAAACGGTGGAAATATGGCAACATCAACGTGGGAATGGGATGTGAATAGTGATGGGAATACAGATTTATGGGGACCAACTCCAATATATTCGTTTAAAAACCCTTCAAACAGTAGTGTAAGGAATTTTGATATTACTTTAACAGTAACTTCTGAATTTGGTTGTGTGGATAGTTTAACTAAAACAAACTATATAAGTTCATATCCAATTCCGCTAGCAAGTTTTAGTTTCTATCCAGATGTTGATGCGACTATCGTAAATAATGAAATAGAGTTTACTGATCAATCAATTATAGCAAGTTCATGGCAATGGGATTTAGGAGATGGAACACAAACAACAGTTACCAACCCTATTCATGAATATGCAGATACAGGATATTACTGGGTAACCTTAAATATAGAAAATGAATATACCTGTAAAGATTCAACAGCTAAATTGATTAGAATTAATCCAATTTATGCAATATGGATACCTAATGCCTTTACTCCAAATGGAGATAATACAAATGATTATTTCTATGTAGATGGCTATGGTATTAAAGAATTACAAGTTCAAATTTATGATAGATGGGGACTTAAACTATATGAAGGTATAGGATTAGATGAATCATGGGACGGAACTTATAAAGGTAAACTAGTTCAGTTAGATGTATATGTGTATAAAGTTAGAGCTAAAGATGTGTTTGATGAATGGCACGATTACATTGGGAAAGTGACCGTTGTTGAATAAATAACAACTAACTTATATAAGCAACAAGAAAGGCTTACCAGATAATGGTGAGCCTTTCTTATTTGTATAATCAACTATTTTAATCCCTTAAATCAATAACCTCTACATTAGGATATTTACTCTTGTTAAAAGTAAAATAAGCATCAGAAATAGCTGTATTTGGTGTAAATGATTTTATTTTATAAGTAGTTTGCGTACCATCTTTTCCAAAAATAGTTACTTCAGTAATTTGTTGTTTTGTTTTATCAATCATTAAGCTTATTCTATGGTAAGCTTTTGCTTCAGCATCTTTTGGATATAAGCTTACCGTTTGAATGTTATTTTTCTCATCTACGTATTTATATTTAAAACCAGTTTCATACATCGTAAATATTTTATTAGGACTAATCCCTTCTTCATCATCTTCAGAAACACTATTAATTTGTACCTCTTCTGATTCTTTAATATGCGTCCAAATGGTTTTTCCATCAGAAATAATGTCTTGACCTTGAATGGTTAATAAATAACTATTTCCTTTAATTTCTATTTTACCACTTTGAGTTTCATTTAATCCATCAGTTTTGTTAACCATCGAATATTGAAAGTCGGCTTTAATCGTAGAATACGATTTTGTTTTAGCACTCAGCTTATCTAATATTTCTTTTGCTTTTGTATCTTCTTGGGCATTCATGTTAAAAGCTAACAATCCAGCAAATAATAGGGTGGTTATTTTTTTCATTTTATCTTTTTTTATTGTTGATTCATATCTTTCAAAAACTGTTCCAAAGTATCTAAGTCAGAAATTAGTACCTGTCTGGCTTTACTTCCTTCAAAAGGACCAATAATACCTGCAACTTCCATTTGGTCAATTAATCTTCCAGCTCTATTGTACCCAATTTTCATTTTTCGTTGAAGTAAAGAAGCCGATCCTTGTTGGTGTTGAACTAGCATTCTTGCGGCATCATCAAATAAATCATCTTTATCATCATCATCAAATGATCCAGAACCTCCGCTAGCAGATTCTCCTACATATTCTGGAAGTGTAAATATTTCAGGGTAACCTCTTTGATTACCAATAAACTCACAAATACGTTCTACCTCAGGCGTATCAACAAAAGCACATTGCACACGAACTAAGTCATT
Organism: uncultured Flavobacteriales bacterium; assembly: GCA_963977515.1. GTDB lineage: Bacteria > Bacteroidota > Bacteroidia > Flavobacteriales_E > Vicingaceae > Vicingus. The sequence goes on along the minus strand of CAXBPN010000108.1, from coordinate 4,858 downwards.
TCCTTGAGAAAAAAGCATATCTCCTTTACCAATTAATTGGTCAGCTCCACTTGAATCTAATATTGTTCGAGAATCAATCCCAGAAGTTACTCTAAAAGCAATCCGACCAGGGAAGTTAGCTTTAATAATACCAGTAATAATATTAGCAGATGGTCGTTGAGTTGCAATGATTAAGTGAATACCAATAGCTCTAGCTAACTGAGCTAAACGTGCAATTGGAGTTTCTACCTCTTTCCCTGCTGTCATTATTAAGTCAGCAAACTCATCAATAACTAAAACAATATATGGCAAATATTTATGACCATCATTTGGATTTAATTTACGAGCAATAAACTTAGCATTATACTCAACAATATTTCTCACCATCGCATTTTTCAACAATTCATATCGTTGATCCATTTCAATGCAAAGGGAGTTTAAAGTATTAATTACCTTTTGATTGTCAGTAATAATTGCATCTTCTGAGTCAGGCAATTTTGCCAAAAAGTGGCGTTCAATTTTGTTGTAAAGCGTAAGTTCAACCTTTTTAGGGTCAACCAACACAAATTTAAGTTGTGCGGGGTGTTTTTTATAAAGAAGTGATGTTAAAACTGCATTTAAACCAACCGATTTTCCTTGTCCAGTTGCTCCAGCCATCAGTAAGTGAGGCATTTTTGCCAAATCAAAAACAAAAGTTTCGTTGGTAATTGTTTTACCCATCACCACAGGTAGTTCCATCTTTGCATTTTGGAACTTGTCGGATGCAATTACATTTCGCATTGGTACAATTTCAGGGTTTTGGTTTGGTACTTCTATTCCTATTGTTCCTTTTCCAGGGATTGGAGCAATAATACGAATACCTAAAGCAGCTAAACTCAAGGCAATATCATCTTCTAGGTTTTTTATTTTAGAAATTCGTACGCCAGCTTCAGGAACAATTTCATATAAAGTAACGGTAGGTCCAATAGTAGCTTTAATACTAGCTATTTTTATATTGTAATTTCCTAGTGTTTCAAGTATTCTGTTTTTGTTTGCTTCTAACTCTTCTGGTGTTACTCTTTTTTGTGTGTTTCCAAAATCTTTTAATAAATCTATTGAAGGTAATTGATAAGAAGATAAATCAAGCGTAGGGTCGTACTCTCCAAACTCTGCTACTTTTTTGTTAAGCTCTGATTCACTTAATACTTCATCATCATCAACACTTTCTTCTACCGAAAATTCAATATCATCACCTTTTTTTTCTTCTACTTTAACAGGAGGAGGGGTTGAATCTAAACTAATGCTTTCGGTTTCTTCTGGTTCAGTAGTTTTTTTTTCCAATATAGGGTCTATATCATTCTCTTCTTCATTGTTGAGTTCATCATCAAGTATATCTTCCTCATTTTTCAATATTGGCGATGTCGTATTTTCATTTAAAGGTTCAATTTTATCATCTTCAGAAGAACTTTTTTTAGGGAAAATATCAAATGAGATGTTAAAATTGAAAACAAGAAAAATCAATAAACTTAAAAACAAAACTAATCCAACACCAATATTTCCGATAACACTACTAATCCAAATGTTGGTTTCATAACCAAAAGAGCCACCTAAAATTGCAACTTTAGAAAAAATATAACCGAAAGCAATCGAAAGCCAAAGCATTGAGAAAATAGAATACCTAAGTGATTTAGATAGAGGTAATAAACTTGTTTTAAAGAGAATTCTAAAACCGACAATAAAAATTAGGAAAGGGATTAAAAACGCAGAAATTCCAAATCCAGCATAAATTAATTGATGAGAAACTAACGCGCCAAGTTTTCCTAACCAATTCTCAACTTGAATTTCAGGATTAAATAAAATTTCATTCCAAGTGTGGTTGAGTTTATCTTGATCAATTTTCCATGTAAAAAGATAAGCAGATAATGCTAATAATAAAAAGACTGAACTAACTATAAAAACCAATCCAGTTATTTTAACAACTTTATCATTTAGAAGTATGCTGCTAATTTTTGTGTTAAATTTTGTAATAAAACCAAACTTAGGGGATGAAGACTTAGTTTTAGGTTCTTTTTGTGTGGTTTCGGATGATTTTTTTAATTTATTTCTGGCCATTAATAATAAACATATACAATTCAATCAAATGTATTGAATTGGTTGGGGGTAAAGTAAAAGGTTGTGTTATATTAAGTAACAATAAATTGTGAATAATTATTGCCTTTAAAATAGAATTAAAAGTTAGTTAAAACTTTCAAAAATCTCCTTCATCTCTTTGTCCATTTCTGACTCTGAAATTAATTTGTAGTCTTTAGAAATTTCAAATTCTTCTTCATCAATTTCTTTAAACTCAATTTTAGATGCTGTGAAACGCATACATACATCGTATTTTTCGTATTGGTACTCTAACATTACACCATCAATTTCAGCAAACTCATTACACCAGTTTGGTGATTTGAGCCCAATTTTATCAGTGTAATAAACAATAAAAGCATCTTGTTTATCATTATTAACTGTAACGATTGCTTTTTTACAATTGTACCCTAGAATATTTTTGATTTCTGTGGTATGCTCAATGCTAAAAGAAGGATTTTTACTAATTGATTCTTTTATGCCTTCTCCATCAAGTTGTAGTGCATATTTTTTGTTGATTAATTTAACTTGTTGAATAAATTGATTATTGTTTTTATCGCAAATAAAACTAGATTTAAACATTCCCATCCCAGCCGATAAGTTTGTTGAATAAACATCCTCTTTAAATTTCATTACCATTTTTCTAGGCATAAAATCTAACATAAAGTTAGTTTTATCCATTTTCGGATAAGAAATTTTGTATTCAATTTGACCTTCTTCTTGGGTGCTTACATCACTTCCACAACTATAAAATAGAAGTGAAATACTGAAAAGGATTAAGGTGTAAATTATTTTTTTCAATGCCAATAGTTTAGGCGTAATTCACAAATATATTATAATCTTTCAAGAAGTTTCGATTAATTAGAATTTATTATAGTTAAATAGCTTAGTATATAAGGTTAATAGCCCAAAATTTTCAACATTGATTTAGCACTTTGTTCTTTGCTAAATAGTTTTGTGGTGTAATCACCCTCTTCATCTATATCTACAACAACATGCTTTGGTGATGGAATTAAGCAATGTTTTATTCCGCCATAGCCACTTAAAGCTTCTTGATAAGCACCTGTATTAAAGAAAGCAATATATAGTGGCTCTTCTGTAGTGTTTTTAATTTTTGGTAGAAATATTTGGTTAACATGAGCTTCAGAATTGTAATAATCCAAACTATCACAAGTCATTCCACCAACATTGGCACGCTGAAATTCTTCATCCCAATGGTTGATGGCAAGTAATATGTATCGTTGGTTAATTGCCCATGAATCAGGAAGTGTGGTAATAAAAGAATTGTCAACCATATACCACATTTCAGTATCGTTTTGTTCTTTCACATCAATTACAGAATAGATGTTTACGCCACTCTCCGCAACAGTATACCCACCAAACTCGGTAAATATATTTGGTTCTTTAACTCCTTTACTGTTGCAATAACTTTTTATTTGAGCCACAATCTCTTCAATCATGTACTCATATTCAAACTCAAAACCTAGAGAGTTTTTAAAGGGTAGGCCACCACCAATATTTAAACCGTCTAATTCTGGGCATATTTTTTTTAACTCACAATAAATGTTTAAAGCTTTTAGTAGCTCAGTCCAGTAATAAGTAGTGTCTTTTATACCTGTATTTATGAAAAAATGCAACATTTTAAGGTTTACATTTTCTAATGGTTTTATTTTTGTCTTGTAGAACTCTTTTATGTCTTTGTGTCGAATCCCTAGTCTTGATGTGTAAAATTCAAACGAAGGCTCTTCTTCAGAAGCAATACGAATACCAATGTTAATTTCTGTTTTTTTGTTAGAATTACTAATGTAGTAATCTAATTCCCTTTTGTTGTCAAGAATAGGAACAATGTTGAAGCCATCATGAATCAAATCAAGGACACCACTTAGGTAAGGTTCTCTTTTAAAGCCATTGCTGATGATGTAATTACTTTTCGAAATTTTTTTGTTTGTATGAAGTTCTTTAATAATTTCAATATCATAAGCTGAAGAAGTTTCGATATGAGCATCATTTTTTAGTACTTCTTCTAAAATAAATGAAAAATGGGAACTTTTTGTGCAATAACAATAGGTATATTTGGCTTCATAATTTACCTTTGCCATTGCAACATTAAACATTGTTTTGGCTTTGTTTATTTGTTCTGCAATTTTTGGTAAGTAAGTTAATTTTAGAGGTGTACCATATTGCTTAATAATATCCATTAAAGGGATGTTATTAAAGTGTAGTTCACTATCAATTACCTTAAATCCATCTTGTGGAAAGTCAAAGGTTTGTTCGATTAAGTCTTGGTATTTGTTTTTCATAATGAATATTTAACTTACTTACATTGACGCAAATGTAGTAAAGTAATTGACTTAGATTAATGATTTTAGATATATTTAACTATGAAGAAGATAAACATAATAAAAAACCGGACGGATATAGGAGCAGGTACTCGTGGTTCAGATTTAGGAGTAGATGCTATTGAGATAGCAGCAATTAATGCAAATAGCGATTTTTTTAATCGATACGGATACCTTGATTTGGAGACAGCTAATGAAGCAGTTTATGAAAAACAAGAGACTCAATATGCTTTAAGAGTAGGGAAAGTACTTGAGGTTTGTATTCGGTTAAGTAATGCAGTTAAATTATGTTTAAAAGATGAAAACTTTCCGTTAGTATTGTCTGGTGATCATTCATCGGCGTTAGGTTCTATTAGTGGTTTGAAGTGTGCTTACCCTGACAAAAGGGTTGGAGTAGTATGGATAGATGCACATGCGGATATTCATTCTCCACA
>CAXBPN010000107.1:0-8288 GCA_963977515.1 uncultured Flavobacteriales bacterium | reverse complement strand
CTGTTGCTGCTCCTAATTCTTTCGCTAATTCTTCAATCATCCCCCAGTTTTCTGGTCCTTTTAATCCTCTACCAGCAGAAACAACTATATCAGCTTCTGTCAATGATAATTCGGTAGATTCTTTTCTTACTTCTTTTACTTTTAAGTTAGTTGATGGGATTTCTACTGAAAAAGCTTCAACAGCAGCACTTCCTTCTCCTATTTTCTTTTCAATAGAATTTGGTAAAACAGAAACAATTTTAGTTGCTGATTTTACTTCAAAAAAAGCAAATGCTTTACCAGAAAAAACTGCTTTTTTCACTATAAACCCACCATCTGTATTTGGTAATGCTATAGCTCCTGATACTAATCCAGCATCTAATTTTGCTGCTAATCTTGGTGCGATTGATTTACCTGAATAATCGTGAGAGAAAATAATTGTAGTTGCTCCTACTGATTTTGCTGTCTCAGCAATAACGTGTGTCATCTTTTGAGGGTCAAAACCATCTAAAGCTACATCAGAAGCGTGTAAAACTTTAGTCACACCATATTTTCCTAATTCTTCAATACCTGAAACAGTTCCTGTAACTACTGCTACTGCAGAGCTACCTGTTTGTTGAGCTAATTGAGCTCCATAATTTGCTGCTTCAAAAGCATTTTTGGTTAATTTACCATTGTTCGAATCAGCATATATTAAAATTGACATAATTTTCTTTTTTAAAGTTCTTAATTTTAGATAGCTTTTGCTTCGTTATGTAACAAACTAACTAATTCTTCAACGTTATCAGCATCTACTAATTTACAAGCTGATTTTGCAGGAAGTAATTCAAAGTTTTTAATTGAAGTTACAGCAATTACATCTGTACCAGCTTCAACAGTTAAAGGCTTAGTTCTAGCTGCCATAATACCTCTCATGTTTGGGATTCTAGCTTCAGCCATTCCTTTGGCAGCACTTAATACAAAAGCACCTGTTACCTCTACAACTTCAACTCCACCTTCAATGTCTCTCTCAACAGTAGCAACACCACCATTAACATCTAACTTAGTTGCTAATGAAACATAAGGTAAGTTCATTAATTCTGCAACCATCCCACCAACTTGAGAACCATTGTAATCAATTGTTTCTTTCCCTAAAAAGATGATATCAAATCCTTTGTCATTTGCATAATTAGAAATTTGCTTTGCAACAGAAAGTGCATCAGTAGCTGCTGCATCAATTCTAACTGCATCATCAGCACCAATTGCTAATGCTTTTCTGATAATTGGGTCATTTTCTGCACCACCTACATTTAAAACAGTAACAGAACCTCCATTTACTTCTTTCAATTCTAACCCTCTAACTAAAGCATACCATTCATCATAAGGATTTACAATAAATTGTACTCCATTCTCATCAAACTTTGTATTGCCATCAGTAAAGGCAATTTTAGCAGTTGTATCAGGAGCTTTGCTTATACAAACTAATATTTTCATAATTATATATTATATGTTTTATAATTGTTTTTGATTGCAACGAAATTAACAATAATAGCCCATAAAAAAAACATGATATTCGTCAATAACTAACATGTTTTTAACATTTTTAACAAGTTGTTTTTTCTTTTATTTTCCATTTTGAGAACTAAAATATTTTTTGAATGGTTTTTTTATATAGTTTTGTACCATCAATTAAAAAAATAATGAAAACGAATTTTTATAATAACTTTTATTTTAATCCTAAAAACTAGGACAAAAGGTTATTTTATATCAAATATTTACTAAAGCCTTTCTATTTTGAAAGGCTTTTTTTTTGAAACAAAACCAGTTATAAATTATGAAAACAATAACTACAATTTCATTTTACTTTTTCTATTACTTCTTCAATAAAAATTGAGGCTAACCTAACTATGCATATAACTGAAGGGAGCCTATTAAGCTCCCTTTTTTATTATTACTAAAAAACAAAATTATGAGAATTGCAATACAAGGAATAGAAGGATGTTTTCATCAAATAGCAGCAAATAAACATTTCGGAAAAGAAGTGGAGGTTTTGTGTTGCGAGAGTTTTACTTCTTTAATTAATGAAGTAGAAAATGGAAAAAATTGCGACAGAGGTATTATGGCAATTGAAAATACGATTGCTGGAAGTATTCTTCAAAATTATAAGTTGCTTCAACAATCGAGTTTAAAAATTATTGGTGAAGTGTATTTACCAATTGTTCAAAACCTAATTGCTTTTCCTGGTTCAAAACTTTCTGAAATAGAAGAGATTCATTCGCACCCAATGGCTATTTATCAATGTAGTGATTTCCTATCATCATTAAAAAATGTAAAAGTAATTGAAACTGAAGATACTGCTGCCAGTGTAAAGCGAATAAAAAACAATAATTGGAAAACTAAGGCTGCTATTTCGAGTGATTTATCAGCTGCTATTTATGAAATGGAAATTTTAAAATCATCTATTGAAACCAATAAACAAAATTATACTCGCTTTTTAATACTGAGTAAAACGGATGTGGATAATGTAAAAAAAACGAATAAATCATCCATCTATTTTTCTTTATCAAATGACAAAGGAAGCTTGGCTAAAGTGTTAGAGTTAATTGCAAAAAATAACATAAATCTAACTAAACTACAATCATTTCCAATAGTTGGTTCTAGTTGGCAATACTATTTCCATAGCGATTTAGAGTATGACGCTTACTACAATTTTAACAACATGATATTACAATTAAAAAATCACACCATTGAAATAAAAATATTAGGGAATTATATAAAAGGACAAAAATGATAGTACAAACAGCAAATAGAATTAATACCGTAAATGAGTACTATTTCTCAAAAAAAATGAAAGAAATAGATGGGTTAAACAAACTTGGGAATAAAGTAATAAATTTAGGAATTGGAAGTCCTGATTTAGCTCCAGAATTAGGAGTTATTAAAGCGTTAACTGATTCTGCCAATACAATTAACAATCATGCTTACCAAAGCTACAAAGGTATTCTTGAGCTTAGAGGAGCAATAGCTACTTGGTACCAATCTATTTACAATATAGTTATTGATAGTAATAGTGAAATATTGCCGCTAATTGGTTCTAAGGAAGGTATTATGCACATCAGTATGACTTACCTTAATGAAGGAGATGAAGTTTTAGTACCAAACCCTGGATACCCAACTTACACTTCCGCTACAAATTTAGCTGGAGGAAAAGTTGTACACTACAATTTGGATGAAAGCAACGATTGGGACATTAACTTAAAAGAGGTTGAGCAACTGATTACATCCAAAACTAAATTGATGTGGGTAAATTACCCTAACATGCCAACTGGTGCAAATGGTAATTGGGACACTTTAAAGCAGTTGATAGTTTTAGCTAAAAAGAACAACATTTTAATCTGTAATGACAATCCTTACAGTTTAACCTTAAATGATACTCCAAAAAGTTTATTGGATTTAGACCCCAATAAAGAGGTAGTTATGGAGCTTAATTCGTTGAGCAAGTCGCACAATATGGCAGGTTGGAGATTAGGAATGTTAGTAGCAAATCAGACACGAATTGAAGAAATATTAAAATTTAAAAGCAACATGGATTCGGGTATGTTTTTACCCATCCAACATGCTGCTATTAAAGCTCTTGAATTAGGAAAAAACTGGTACAAAGGCAATAATTTAATTTATGAAGAACGGAGAAAAAAGGTTTGGGAATTGCTAAATGTTTTACAATGTAAATACAGCAAAACTCAAGTAGGAATGTTTGTTTGGGCTAAAATACCCGATAGCATTTCTAACTCAACCGATTTCTCAGATTTGATTTTACAGAACACTAAAGTCTTTATTACTCCAGGAAGCATTTTTGGAAGTAAAGGAGATAAATACATCCGAGTTTCATTGTGTAACAACATTGAAACACTTGATGTAGCTATAAACAGGCTTAAAAAATTTATAACAGAATGAATAAAATAGGAATTATAGGATTAGGATTAATTGGGGGTTCGTTAGGACTTTCTCTACAAAAACAAGGAAAAGTAGTTTTTGGATTAGATGCTCAAACAACTCATCAGAACCAAGCACTTGAATTGGGATTAATCAATGCAATAGCTAGTGAAAACGAACTTTTAGAAGAGTGTACAATTATTATTGTAGCTACTCCAACAATAGTGAGTACATCAATTATTAAAAGATTGTTGGACAACATTAACCCCGAACAAATTATTGTAGATATGGGTTCTACAAAAAGTAAAATTTGTGAAGAAATAAATCATCATCCAAATCGTAAAAACTTTGTTGCCGCTCATCCAATTGCTGGAACTGAAAATTCGGGACCTCAAGCTGCCATTCAAAACTTATTTGATGGTAAAAAAGTAGTGATTTGCGATAGCGAATACAGTAAGGAGAATCTACTTCAAAGAGTTGTGAAACTGTTTCAAAGCTTAAACAGTTCTGTTGTTTTTATGAACTCCAAAGAGCATGATAAACATTTAGCATACATCTCTCATTTGTCTCATATCTGCTCATTTGCTTTAGGATTAACCGTTTTAGATATTGAAAAGGATGAACAAAATATCTTCAATCTAGCTGGTAGTGGATTTTCATCAACTGCTCGATTGGCAAAAAGCTCTCCTCAAATGTGGGAATCTATTGCGATGCAAAACAAAGAGAATTTATTGCCAGCAATTGAAAGTTATATCGAAAAATTAAAAACGTTGAAACAAAACATTGAGGAAGGTAATTCAGCTGACCTAATAAGTAGTATGCAAAAAGCAAACGAAATAAGAAAAATTATAAAAAACTAAAAAAGATGAAATCAATAAATAATGAATTAAGTGTACATGGAGGACCAATTTTAATTAGTGGTCCATGTAGTGCGGAAACTGAAGAACAATTAATAACGACTTGTATTCAATTAGCAGAAACAAAAAAAGTAGATGTATTACGTGCTGGAATATGGAAACCAAGAACTAAACCAGGTAGTTTTGAAGGTGTTGGAGCAGAAGGCTTAAAATGGTTAGACCAAGCAAAAAAAGAAACTGGTTTAAAAACTGCCGTAGAAGTTGCCAACGTAAAACATGTTTACTCTGCTTTAAAGCATAATGTTGATGTTTTATGGTTAGGAGCTCGTACAACTGTTAACCCTTTTGCTGTACAGGAGATTGCCGATGCTTTGGAGGGAGTTGATATTACCGTTTTATTAAAGAACCCTGTAAATCCAGATATCGATTTGTGGGAAGGTAGTATAGAACGTATTTTAAAAGCAAGAGTTAAAAATGTAGGGGCAATTCACCGAGGTTTCTCAAAATACGGAGCGTCTAATTTCCGGAATCCTCCACAATGGCAAATTCCTATTGAATTAAAACAACGTTTTCCTGAATTAACAATGATTTGCGACCCAAGTCATATTTGTGGAAGGCGAGACACATTACTTGAAGTATCTCAAGAAGCTATTGATTTAAATTTTGACGGTTTAATGATTGAATCTCATATTAACCCAGATAAAGCATGGAGTGATGCTAATCAACAAATCACACCTAATGAGCTCCAAAAACTAGCAGAAAGCATTATAATTAGAGACAGTAAATTACCGCTAAAAGGTGAGAATATTGAGTTGGATTTATTACGTCAAAAAATAAATATTTTAGACAGTGAACTCATTGATATTTTATCGAAACGAATGGAAATAACCGATAATATTGGCTTGTACAAAAAGAAAAACAGAATTAAGATTTTACAATCTACTCGTTGGGAAGAAATTATAGAAAGAAGCGTTACTGAAGGACTATCTAAAGGTTTGAGTAAAGAATTTATTGTAAAATTCTTATCGGATATTCATTTAGAATCGATAACCAGACAAAATAATATTATGAATTCTAACAAATGGCTAGACAAAATTTTAGTTAAACGATAGATGAGTAATATTTAATTTTAGATAAGGGCTATTTTTTTGTCGCTAAAATTATTAAACCCAATTAATTTCAATTAATTTTGTAAAAAATCAACCTTTTTTAAATATTTAACAATAAAGTTAAAAATGGAAATCAAAAAAATCAACAAACTTTTAGTAGCAAATCGTGGTGAAATTGCCATCAGAATTTTTAGAGCAGCAACAGAATTACACATCAGAACTGTAGCTATTTACACTTACGAAGATCGCTATTCTTTACACCGATATAAAGCAGACGAATCCTACCAAATTGGTAAAAACGACGATCCTCTAAAACCATATTTAGATATTGAAGAAATTATTAATGTAGCTAAAAATGTTGGTGCAAATGCTATTCATCCTGGTTATGGATTTTTATCAGAAAATGTTCATTTTGCAAGAAGATGTAGAGAAGAAGGGATAATTTTTGTTGGTCCTGCACCAGAAATAATGGAGCAATTAGGAGATAAAATTGCAGCTAAGTTAATTGCAATTAAAGCTCAAGTTCCAGTAATTGAAGGTAGTGAAATAAAAGCTTCAGATAATGAAACTGTTTTAAACGAAGCCCATAAAATTGGTTATCCAATAATGATTAAAGCTGCTGCAGGTGGTGGTGGTCGTGGAATGCGGGTAGTTAGAAATGATGAGCAACTCATAAAATCGTACCATGAAGCAAAAGGCGAAGCAGGTACAGCTTTTGGGGATGATACCATTTTTATTGAAAAGTTTATTGATTCTCCAAAGCATATTGAAGTACAAATAATGGCTGACGAACATGGCAACATGGTTCATTTATTTGAGCGTGATTGTTCTGTTCAGCGTCGTTTTCAAAAAGTAGTTGAAGTTGCTCCTTGCCAGAATTTATCACAAGAAGCGAAAAATAAAATTTACAACTATGCAACAAGCATCTGTAAATCGGTAAACTATAATAATGTTGGTACGGTTGAATTCTTGGTTGACCCTGATGAGAACATTTACTTTATTGAAGTTAATCCTCGTATTCAAGTTGAGCACACCATTACTGAAGAAATTACAGGAATTGACATTGTTCGTTCTCAAATACAAATAGCAAGAGGATATAAATTAGCCGACCCACAAATTTTCTTAAAAAGTCAAGAGGACGTAAAATGTAACGGTTATGCCATCCAATGTAGAATTACTACTGAAGACCCTCAAAATAACTTTACCCCTGATTACGGAACAATTGTAGCACAAAGAACTGCGGCAGGTTATGGTATTCGTTTAGATGCAGGTAGTTTATATACTGGTTCTACAATTTCGCCATTTTTCGATTCAATGTTGGTAAAAATATCAGCATCTGGAAGAACCTTAAAAGGAACTTGCCAACGACTTGAAAGAGCTTTAAAAGAATTTAGAATTAGGGGAGTAAAAACCAATATTGGTTTCTTAGAAAATGTAATTACTCATCCCGATTTTCAAAATGGAGATGTAACTGTTAAGTTCATTGAAAACCATCCTGAACTCTTTAATTTTAAACGAAAATTTGATAGAGGAACAAAAACATTAAGGTATCTAGGTGAAGTTATTGTAAATGGAAATCCTGATGTAAAGTTTGTTGACCCAAACAAAACTTTTGTTACTCCGGTAATCCCTGAATTTGACCGATTTGGTGATCATCCGAAAGGAACAAAAGACTTGTTAACCGAATTAGGTAGAGATAAATTTATTGATTGGGTAAAAGAAAACCCGAGCATAAAATATACCGATACTACTTTTAGAGATGCTCACCAGTCGTTATTAGCTACTCGTGTTCGAACAACAGACATGATGAAAGTTGCTGAAGGTTTTTCTAAACATTTCCCTCAATTGTTTTCTATGGAAATGTGGGGAGGAGCTACGTTTGATGTATCTATGCGTTTTCTACATGAAGACCCTTGGGCTCGTTTACAATTACTAAGAAAAGCAATGCCAAACGTGTTAACACAAATGTTAATTCGTAGTTCTAATGCCGTTGGTTATACTGCTTACCCAGATAACTTGGTAGAAAAATTTATTGAAGAATCGTGGAATAATGGCTTGGATGTTTTTAGAATTTTTGATTCCTTAAACTGGTTCGATTCAATGAAAACCAGCATAAATGCTGTTAATGAAAGAACTGAAGGAATTGCGGAAGCTTGTATCTGTTACACAGGAGATATTTTAGATCCAAATCAACAAAAATATACTTTGCAATATTATTTAGATTTTGCAAAACAATTGGAAGATGCAGGAGCTCATATTTTAGGGATTAAAGATATGGCTGGATTGTTAAAACCTTATTCAGCTCACAAACTAATTACTGAACTAAAGAAAACGGTTGATATTCCTATCCATTTACATACCCACGATACTTCAGGCTTACAAGTAGCTACTTATTTACAAGCTGTAGAAGCTGGTGTTGATATTATGGATG
>CAXBPN010000106.1:0-8379 GCA_963977515.1 uncultured Flavobacteriales bacterium | reverse complement strand
ATGTCTATTCGCCCTCATAAAAAACTAAAAGTTTGGCAAGATGCAGTTGATTTTGTCCCTAAAGTTTATTTGACTCTTCAATCGTTTCCTGATGATGAAAAGTTTGGTTTAACTTCTCAAATTCGCAGAGCATCAACCTCTGTATCAATAAATATAGCTGAAGGTGCAGCAAGAAGTAGTAAAAAAGATTTTGCACGTTTCTTATACATTTCGATGGGTTCTATCTCAGAACTTGACACATTATTTGAAATTTCTTTAAAATTGAAGTACCTTTCCACCAAAGATTATGAATCACTTATTGCCGATTTAGATAAATTATCGGCAATGTTAAACGGATTAATTAAACACTTAAAAAAGGATATTTATTAACTACCTCATTACTCAATCACTTAATGACTTTATCACCAAAAAAAATATACTTTGCTTCCGATTTTCATTTAGGTGCTCCTAATTATAAAAAGAGCCTTGAACGAGAAAAACTGATTGTTCGATGGTTAGATGAAATTAAGCATGACGCTAAAGAAATATTTTTAGTTGGCGATTTATTTGATTTTTGGTTTGAATACAAACACGCTATACCAAAAGGTTTTGTAAGGTTACAAGGTAAAATTGCTGAATTAACTGATAGCGGAATACCTATTACGCTGTTTACTGGTAACCACGATATGTGGATGTTCGATTATCTTCCAAAAGAGTTAGGTGTAAAACTATGCCGAGGTAATATTACAAGAGAATTTAACGGGAAAAAATTTTTAATTGGACATGGCGATGGTTTAGGACCTGGTGACCACGGCTATAAATTTATTAAAAAGATCTTTGCCAATAAGTTATGTCAATGGGCTTTTGAGCGTCTCCACCCTAACTTTGGGCTAGGAATAGGTAACTATTGGAGTAGCAAAAGTAGAAAGGTAAACGCTGATAATGATGAAGTATTTTTGGGAGAAGAAAATGAATGGTTAGCCATTTATTGCCGTGAATATTTACAAAAAGAACACATTGACTATTTTGTGTTTGGACACCGCCACTTACCCTTAGAAATAAAACTAAACGAAACCTCTACCTACTTTAACTTAGGTGAATGGATTAATTACAACTCTTACGCAGTTTTTGATGGCGAAAAGTTGGAGTTAAAGAATTATAAATACTTTTAAAATCAAAAAAGAACTAGGTAAAGTCAACTAAAATGGTTTTAGAAATAAGTACTAAATCCAAACAGCCATGCCGCTGTTAATGTCGCTGGATTATTTAAAATATCTTTTTGCCACTGGTACCTGTAATTTAATCTAAAAACTGTTTGAGAAGTAGGTCTAAAACTAATTGCTGGTGAAATTGCCCAAATATCTTCTCCTATGTTTGTTCCTGTTTCTTTAAAAGTGCCTACATTCCAATCTACATAATCTATACGTGCAGCAAAATTTAAAGTAGCTTTTTCCCAGTCCAATACTTTTCTTTTCATTATTGTTTGAACTACATCTACAAAAAAGCCTTGTTGTTTACTCCCAAACTGTTGGGTATATGTTTCAGGAACATCAACTGTAGCTGTAACATACTCTCCAACAATGTAAGTAGAAGTTTTGTTTATGGTCGTGTTAAAATCTACCGCAAAAACATCTAATCTTCTTTCTTCATCCAATGTTACGCCGTCATCTTCAAATTTATTATAAACTCCACCCATGTAAGAGAAACCAACCTCACCAATTTTCCTATTTTTAATGGCAAGCTTAGCCGTCAACAATGCTTTTCCATTATTACTTTCTTCAAATCTTTCTTTATTTTCTTTAGAAGCTGGTAAAAAGGTTTTATTTTCCTCATTATCAATAATACTGTTATCAAACCCATTCGTTAAATATGCTTCATAACCAAAAATCCAGTTTCCGTTATGTGTTTTACCAAAGGCTCCAAACCCTGCATTTGACCATGTAGCAGGCAGCATATTTACTGCCACATCTGGGCGTTCTACAAACTCCCATTTAGGTCCATCATGATTTTGGTTAAATACCCCTATAGGATTCATAATAATTCCACCTCTAAAATTAAATGTAGGGTGTAAACTCACATCTAAAGCAGCAAACTCAATTCCTATTTCTTTAGTTCCATCTTCAAATTCAATTTCTGATAAAAATTTAATTCTTTTAGAAATTGAAGCAGACATAAAGATAGTTAACCTTCTTGCTTGAAATGACAAACCATCACTAACTCCATCTTCAGAGCTATAAAACGTATTTGCTTCTAAATATCCCCCTAAAGCTACTGGCATTTTATCAGTAGTTAAAAATGGTCGATTATAAACCGCATCCATATTTAACAAAACACTAGATGTATCATTAGAAACACGAGTAATTAAGGTGTCTTTGCTCTGACCTTTAACATTCCCTAACACCAATAATATTACTGTTCCTAGAACTAAAATTTTTCTATAAATAAACATATATGTTTTCATTATCAATTGTTGTTTTAAATATTTTTAATTTTTCTTCTGCTGGCCCTTCTATAACTTCCCCTTCTATAGTAAATTCTGATCCATGACAAGGGCAAGTATATATTCCCCCTCCTACGTTTAACTCGCAACCTCGATGAGTACATTTTAATAATGAAGCAACAAATTTATTTTCTTCTTTTTTATACAAACAAATTGGGAAATCAATTCCTTCAACCTTCGCATCTATCAATACATATTTTCGATTAATTTCCTTTGTATTACGTACATTTACAAATTCATTTAATGGTACAACTAGTTGGTTATTTGCTTTTGAATATTTAGCATAATAGTTTAGACTACAAGATTCTAATAATGAAATTCCAAGCGGTATTCCAATAGCACAGAGGCATGTATTTTTTATAAATTCTCTGCGTTCCATTAAAGGGATTCTAGGAATTTAATCAACTTCTCTTTTTCCGTATCCGAAAGTTGTGAAAATTTATTTTTCGAACCTTCTGCTTCTCCACCATGCATTTCAATCGCTTGTTCTATACTTGTAGCTCTACCATCATGCAACAAGAAATAAGTTCCTCCTTGTGCATCTGTAGATAACCCCAATCCCCAGAGTGCAGGTGTTTTCCATTCTGAGGTCAATGCTTTTCCTTCTGTATAACTATCGTCTAATCCTGATCCCATATCGTGTAATAATAAGTCAGTATAAGGATGAAAAGTTTTGTAAGATAAAGCCTCAATTTTTGAATACCCTGTCATTAAATCAGGCATATGACACTTGGCACAATCAATGCTTTTAAACACTTCTTTTCCTGCCATCACATCAGGGTCGTCAAAATTTCGTTGTATTGGAGCTTTTAATGTTTTTAAATAAAACACTACATCGTTTACTGTTTGTGTCCCTACTTCGGGATCTACCTCTAATCCAGAATAAGGATCTATAGGTTCGAAAATAGATGTGATTCCCATATCTTGATTATAAGCACCGGAGGTTTGGTGTAGTAAATCATATGCCGCTCCTTTTTTACCAAACCTTGAAATGTATCGTCCATTTTTAGAAATGCTATTTGGTCTTAACTGGACATAATTTGGAACATTGTTATAGTGAGGTCTTCCGCTAATACCATCTCCATCTATATCATTGGGATCTGACAAGGCAATTAAATCTGCATCACTAACTGCATCAAGCAATCCTAATCCTGTAACTGCAGGAGCTATAATATTTGATGTTGTTGCTCCAATTGGCAAAACTTCTGGTTGATAACCAGGAATTGCTTTATGCTGTAATTGAGGGGCTCCTTGTTCTAAAAATATGTTTCCATTAGTGTCAGGTTGTCCAAATCTAGTAAACGTTACAAAAGGATTCCCTTTTCCATCTCCAGGATGGCAGCTTGCACATTGATTAGCCACAAAAACTGGCCCTAACCCTCTGCCTATTGTAAAAACATCTCCAAAAGCTTTATCTCCTCGTAAAAACTGAATTTGCTGTTCAATAGTCAATTCTTCCATCGGTCCATCTAGTAGATCACTTTCTTCTGGAGCACTTGGCATTGTCTTTTCACATCCAACAAATGTAAACGTTAACAAAGCAAAAATGATAATTCTATACATATCTTAAAAATTTTAAAGTACAAATCTAATAATATTTTTAGACTTATCTAAAAATATATTTACATAAATATTAATTATTTAATTACCTTTACATAAAAAATGATTCATGCACTCTTTTACAGAAGAAAATTATTTAAAGGCTATATTTAAGTTAAGCAAAGGAAAATCAGAGGTTTCAACCAATGCTGTAGCTGAAGAAATGGAAACAAAAGCTTCTTCGGTAACAGATATGCTTAAACGATTGGCTGACAAAAAGTTAGTGAATTATGCACCCTATAAAGGTGTAAGCTTAACTGAAGAGGGTAAAAAAATAGCCATTTCTATTATTAGAAAACATCGCTTGTGGGAAGTTTTTTTAGTTGACAAACTAGATTTTAAGTGGGATGAAGTACATGACATTGCAGAACAACTGGAACATATACAAAGTGCTGAATTAGTAGAAAGACTAGACCTATTTTTAGAAAATCCGAAATACGACCCACACGGTGACCCAATACCTGATAAAGATGGAAACATAGCTCGCCACAAAGAACTAACCTTAGCTGATCTTAATATTCGCGATAAAGGAGTTGTTGTGGGAGTAAAAGAACACTCTAAAAGCTTTTTAAATTATTTAGACCAATTGGAATTGGTTTTAGGGACTGTAGTTGATGTGATTGATAAAGTTGAATTTGACAATTCAATGACTTTAAAAATCAATGAGAAAGTAGATACTACAATTTCAAATCAAGCAAGTAAAAATTTATACATTAAAAAAATAAACTAAAATGTTAGATCAAATTTTATCGTTTTTCGAATCGGTAGATAGTCCAGTTACCCAAGCTGTTTACGCAACTCTTTTTACATGGGGGCTTACAGCTTTAGGTGCTTCATTTGTGTTTTTCTTTAAAACCATGAATCGGGCAGTTTTTGACGGAATGTTAGGTTTTACTGGCGGTGTGATGGTAGCTGCTAGTTATTGGTCACTCTTAGCTCCTGCTATTGAATTGACAGAAAATTCTGGCGGAATTCCTTGGTTACCAGCTGCACTCGGTTTTGCGGGTGGGGCTTTATTTTTATTTAGTTTAGATAAAGTAATGCCTCATTTACACATCAACTTTAAAAAAGAAGAAGCAGAAGGGGTTAAAACAGATTGGCATCGTTCTACCCTATTAGTGTTAGCAATTACTTTACACAACATACCAGAAGGATTAGCTGTTGGTGTTTTATTTGGTGGGGTTGCCGCTGGCTTTGATGGTGCAACTTTAGGTGGAGCTGTTGCTTTAGCAATTGGTATTGGTATTCAAAATTTCCCAGAAGGCATGGCGGTTGCTATGCCATTAAGAAGACAAGGTTTGTCACGTTGGCAAAGTTTTAATTATGGACAAGCATCGGCTATAGTTGAGCCTATTGCTGCAGCTTTTGGAGCATGGGCAGTTATGACATTTCAACCAATTTTACCTTACGCTTTAGCTTTTGCTGCAGGTGCAATGATATATGTTGTTGTTGAAGAAGTAATACCTGAAACTCAACGAGATAAATACACAGATATAGCTACGCTTGGTTTTATTGGTGGATTTATTGTTATGATGGTGCTTGATGTTGCTTTGGGTTAATGGTTAATGTAAACTAAAAAATCTATTAATCCTATATACCAAACACCATAAACTAATCAATCTATTATTAAATAAACAACATTAAACTTTGAACATTAAATTTTGAACTCTTAACTTTACTTTGTGAGCAACGATGTCAACATAAAAAACAAAAGAGCCAGTTTCGAATATGAATTTATAGAAACTTTTACCGCTGGCATTCAGTTAACTGGTACAGAAATTAAAAGTATTAGAGCTGGAAAAGCCAGTATTATTGAAGGTTATTGCTTTATTAAAAATGGTGAATTGTTTATCAAAAACATGTACATCGCTGAATATACACAAGGTACTTACAACAATCACGACCCAAAAAGAGATCGAAAACTTTTATTAAATAGAAGTGAGTTAGATAAGCTAACTAAAAAGAAAAAAGATGTTGGGTTAACTATTATTCCATTGAAAATATTCATCAATAAAAATGGATATGCTAAGCTAAATATTGCCTTAGCAAAAGGTAAAAAACTACACGATAAACGAGAAGATTTAAAAGCAAAAGATGATAAACGAGCTATGGATAGAGCTTTAAAGCAATAACTATTTTACATTAAAAAATTTATTGTTTTTTTCTAATACTAATTTTACATCATTTGGGAACTGGAGTTACTAACTTAGCTGAAACATAAAACACAATATGAATTCTAAACGCTTTATGCTAAGAGACATCGATAAAGTAAATGTAGAATTTGGGCTAATTGCAATGGCACACAACCTTAAAAAATATAGTTTAACTATATAAAATCGCTTTTGCTTTTTTTAACTCAGCTTTTTAATACAAATAATGAATATCAACACCATAAACTAAAAATAACCAAAAAGAAAATCGCCTAAAAATTACTTTTTAGACGACCTCTTTCTTAGTTTACTTTAAATGTATTTCCACTTAAAAATAAGTCGTTGAGCGAGCCAAACTTACTGTTGTCCATCTCATAATCTCGTTGTGCATGTAAAGCTTGGTCGTACACGTTTTTTTCTACATTTCGGATTACGCCCATTGCAATAGGAAGTTCTGGTAGTTTCATCTGCGAAAGCATAATGTGTAAAATAGGGTTTGCCATTGTTTCATCGTGCACCAAAACATCAGCTTCGGTAATACCGTTTTCTCCTATGGTTACTACTTCTAATTCTAATCCGTTTAAACGCAAGCCTTTGGTATTATCTGCTCCAAACAACATTGGTTTGCCGTGTTCTAAAATTAATTGGTTATCGGCTTTGGTTTCTTTACCCGTAATGGCTGCATGTACTTTATCGTTAAATATTACACAGTTTTGCAAAACTTCTACCAACGATAACCCTTGGTGTTTTTCTGCTTCTACCATTGTTTTAGCCATCAGTTTTACATCCGTATCGGGCACTCGTGCATAAAAACTGCTTTGTGCTCCCATTGCTAATTCTGCTGGATTAAATGGGTCTTCTACCGTTCCGTGTGGCGAAGATTTAGTTACTTTTCCTCGTTCTGAAGTAGGAGAATATTGTCCCTTAGTCAAACCATAAATTTCGTTGTTAAACAAAATCATGTTCATATTAACGTTTCGTCTAATAGCATGAATAAAGTGATTTCCACCTATGGCTAATGAATCTCCATCACCTGTTGCTAACCAAACACTTAAATTAGGGTTTGCCACTTTAACTCCTGTTGCAATGGCTGCGCCTCTACCGTGTATGGTATGAAAACCGTAAGTATCTACATAATATGGGAAACGAGATGAACACCCGATTCCTGATACAAAGGTTACTTCTTCTTTTTTTAAGTTTAACTCCGACAATGCTCTTTGAACGGCATTTAGCACAGCATAATCACCACAACCAGGACACCATTTTACTTCTTGGTCGCTGGCAAAATCTTTGGGTTTTAACGGACATTGTAATGCTTCTGTTTCCATTTGTTTTATATTTTACGTCTTTGCGAGGGAAGAATGACTGAAGCAATCTTATTCATGAGATTGCTTTGCTCCACTACGTTACGCTCGCAATGACGAATTAATTAATAATCTCAGGCATTGCCTGCCTCTAAAATTTCGTTAAACTTATTTTTCAAATCTGCAATTTTAAAAGGCAATCCTTCTACTTTGTTAAATTGCTCGTAGGTAAATTGAGGATATTGTCCTCTTAAATAATTGGCAAATTGCCCGTTATTTAATTCACAAACCAAAATCCGATCAAACTTGGCAAAAATTTCTGCTGTGTTTTTTGGTAAAGGATTGATGTAATTAAAGTGCGTAAACGCAATGTCTTTACCTTCTTTTTGTAAATCATTTACTGCTCCAAACAAAATACCAAACTGACCTCCCCAGCCAACAACTAACAATTTAGTGGCATCTTTTCCTTTGTATTTTTGTAAAGGAAGATAATCAGCAATTCTATCAATTTTTTCTTGACGAGTTGCTACCATTATTCCATGGTTTTCCGGATTGTGAGAAACACATCCTGTACATTCATCTTTTTCTAATCCACCAATGCGATGTTCCATCCCTTTAGTACCGGGTTTCACCCATTGTCGAGCTAATTTCTCATCATCTCGTTGGTAAGGTTTCCAATTAGGGTCGTGTGCATCCAATGTTCTTGGATGAATATCTGGCATTTCCTCGATTAACTTAATTTTCCATGGTTCTGCCCCATTTCCTAAATAACTTTCGGTTAATAAAATTACGGGAGTCATGTGCTCCAACGCAATTCGAGTAGCTTCAAAAGCCCAATCGAAACAAT
>CAXBPN010000105.1:0-8382 GCA_963977515.1 uncultured Flavobacteriales bacterium | reverse complement strand
TGGAGTTGCCTTATTAAACCCTACTTGTTGTGATGACATATATGAGTTTAAATTAACAGAATATATCAATATTAATTTATTAGGAAAAGTGTTAGATAGTGTTGATTGTTTAACAGATTATCAAATCAATATTTATATTAAAGATAAAGAAACCAATGAAAAATACCTATCTAAACAAATTAAGTCTGACAGTTGTAATTTTAACCTAAATTTAGAACAGGGGTTTGATTATATTATAGAAGCTAAAAAAGATGGGTATTTAAATAGAGCTAAAGAATTCAGTACAAAAGGGGTTACAAAATCTGAAACATTTAAAAATAAAATAGATTTAACAAAAATACCTAAACAACCAATGGTTTTAGTAGGTATTTTATACGAATTTAATAGCTCAAAATTAACCAAAGAGGCTAAAGCAGCAATAGATACTTCGTTGTATAAAATCTTAATGGAGAATCCTGATATAATCATTCAAATATCATCACATACTGATAATAAAGGTTCTGATAGTTATAATTTGAAGTTATCTCAACAAAGAGCTCAAAGTGTTGTAAGATATTTGGTGTTAAATGGTATTGATAAAAAACGATTACAATTTCAGGGTTACGGAGAAACGATGCCAATTGCTTTAAATGAAAATGCTGATGGATCAGATAATCCAGAAGGAAGAGCTTTAAATAGAAGAACGGATTTTCAGATTATTGGAAAGGTTGATATCAATGATATGGATGATATAGATGATGACTCAGATAGAGTTATTAAATCAAAACCACCTAAAAAGAAAAATAACACCTTTTAAGTTATTTCCGATTTTGTTAATTACTCGTTAATTAATAATTGAATAGATTTTAGTTAGAAACAATCTCCTTATATATTTTTGTATAACCTAAAATTAATAGAGATGCAAACAAACGCAATTAGAGAAACAAATTTTAATTTCCCAGGTCAAACGGCTTACTATAAGGGAAAAGTAAGAGAAGTATATACAATAGACAATAGTTTATTGGTAATGATAGTTTCAGATCGTATTTCTGCTTTTGATGTGGTTTTACCTAAAGCGATACCCTTTAAAGGGCAGGTTTTAAATCAAATTGCCGCAAAATTTTTAAAAGCAACAGAAGATATTGTTCCTAATTGGGTAACAGCTGTTCCAGATCCAAGTGTTACTGTAGGTAAAATGTGCGATCCGTTTAAGGTAGAAATGGTGATTAGAGGTTATTTATCAGGTCATGCTTGGAGAGAGTATAAAGAAGGTAAAAGAATGTTGAGTGGGGTTAAAATGCCTGATGGAATGAAAGAAAATGATAAGTTTACTCAACCAATCATTACTCCAACAACCAAGGCAACAGTTGGTCATGATGAAGATATTAGCAGAGAGGAAATTTTAGCTCAAGGTCTTGTTTCTGAAGCTGATTATTTAAAATTAGAAGATTATACACGAAAAATATTTCAAAGAGGAACTGAAATAGCTGCGGAAAAGGGGTTGATTTTAGTTGATACAAAATATGAGTTTGGTAAAGTTGGGGATGATATTTATTTAATTGACGAAATTCATACGCCAGATTCTTCTCGTTATTTTTATTCAGAAGGATATCAAGCAAGACAAGATGCTAACGAGAAGCAAAAACAATTGTCTAAAGAATTCGTTAGAGAATGGTTAATTGAAAATGGTTTTCAAGGTAAAGATGGACAGCAGATTCCAGAAATGAGTGAAGATTTTATTAATCAAGTATCAGAAAGATATATTGAATTGTATGAAATGATTACAGGAGATAAGTTTGTAAAGAGTGATGTTACTGATGTTTTAAAGAGAGTAGAAGGCAATATAAATAAAGCAATAACTGCTTTAGTCTAATGGTTTTTTAGGAAAGTAATGCTTTCCTAAAAAAATAACCAATTAAATGTATATACATTTAATACTTTTGTATATATTTGCAGCATGCAATTAGAAGAGGAGATAAAGCAAAAGAAATTTAAAAGTGAATTTCAAAAATTAGCGTTAAATATCATATTTACGGGTAACTGGTTAAATAGTAATTCCATTAAAACTTTTAAACCTTTTGGTATTAGTCCACAGCAATATAACGTATTACGAATATTAAAAGGGCAACACCCTGAAGCAATTTCTGTAAATTGTATTGCTGAGCGTATGTTAGATAAGAATTCTAACGCAAGTAGGTTGGTGGATAAGCTAAATACTAAAGGATTGATAAAAAGAGAAACATGTGGTCATGATAGAAGACAAGTTGATATTGCTATTACCGAAAAAGGAGTAAAACTTTTAAAAGCAATGGAAACAACATCTAATGAAATCGATTTAAAAATAAAATCAAACTTAACTACTGATGAAGCAAAACAATTAAATGATTTTTTAGATAGAATTAGAGATTAAAAAAAATTACATAAATATATGTATATACAAATAATGTAAAAACATTAAATATGTCAGTTAAAATTATAAAAGAAGAAAATCAAGCAAAAGGAGCTTTTGCAGGAGGTTTAATTTTAGAGAATAAACCAATTGGATTTCCTCAAGATGGAGGAGAGCAGAAACCATATTCAAACCTATTTTATTGGGCAAATGCGTGGTCGGATAAGGGAGGTTTAATAGGAGAGCATCCTCATAAATTTTTTGAGATTATGAGTTTTGTTATTGACGGTGAAATTGAACACTATGACAATAAGTTTGAGAGATGGTTACCGTTAAGTAAGGGAGATGCTCAAATAATTAGAGCCGGTAATGGAATTACACATGCAGAAAAAATAAAAGAAAATAGTAGAATGTTTCAAATTTGGTTTGATCCAAATGTTCAAGAAACAATGAGTAAAGAAGCTAGTTATAATGATTATAAAGCTGCAGATATGCATTGCTTTGAAGAAAATGGAATAACTTATAAAAATTACATTGGTAATGGTGGTCCTGTAAAAATGGATTCAGAAGGAGTTGAAATTAATGAGTTCAGTATCCCAAAAGGATTACATCAATTAGCCTTAAATGAGGATAAGATTTATTCTTATTATGTGATAAGTGGAACCGTTAGTTTTAATAATAAAACCGTACATGAAAATGATTTTGTCATCATAGAGAATGAAAATAAAGTTGACTTAAAAGTAGTTGAAGAGGCTGTTGTTTTTGTAATAGCTAATCCAAAGAAATTGAACCATAAAACCTACTCAGAATTAGCAAGGTTTTAATTATAAATAAACTATTGTCATACTGAGTTTATCGAAGTATAGACAATAAAAAAAATAAAAAAATGAAAGTATTAAATTTAATTAAAGAAAGATTTAGTCCGTATGAATTTACAGACAAACAAATTACAGAAAATGAAATTTTAACATTGTTTGAAGCCGCAGGAAAAGCAGCATCAGCATTTAATGAGCAGCCATGGCGTTTTATTTATGCATTAAAGCAAGATGAAGAAGCTTTAAAACAATACACGAATGTTTGGTAGAAGGAAATCAAGGATGGACAAAAGATGTAGCTGCATTAGTGATTACAGTAGTTCGTAAAACTTTTGCCAAAAATGGTAATCAAAATCGAGTAGCTATACACGATTTAGGGTTAGCTGTGGGTAATTTAACAGTACAAGCTTCAAGTATGGGAATTCATTTGCATCAAATGGCTGGAATAATACCTCAAAATGCAATCGAAAAATTAAATATACCAGAAGGATATGAGCCAGTTACAGCAATTGCTTTGGGTTATTATAAAGGTGATAGTGGTGTGAAACCAAGAAAACCAATCTCAGAAATTGCTTTTAAAGGAAAAATGAAATAAATAAGTATCTTACATCATTAAACTTAAAACTATTAAAACATGGATTTACCTAAAAGAGCTGGAGATGCTCCAATTGCAATTGAATTAGAAGAAGGAAAAAATTATGCTTGGTGTACTTGTGGTTTGTCAGAAAAGCAACCATTATGTGATGGGAAACATTCAGGATCAGAATTTAGACCGCAGATTTTAAAAGCAGAAAAATCAGAAACAAAATATTTTTGTGCTTGTAAAGCAACTTCAAACGGTCCTTTTTGCGATGGTTCGCATAAATAACCTATTGTAAGTTTTTTAATACTTCATCTTTTGATTTTGTATTTGGATAAAAGCTTAATAATTTATCCAACACTTCATCTACAATAGTATCGGGGCAGGAAGCACCACTTGTTAATATAATTTTAAGAGGTTTTTTACTTGGTAAAAAACCTTTTGAGTTTAAACGCTCGTTAGTTTTACAATTAAAATGAAAAATACTTTCGTTATTTTCTATTTCGTTGGCAGAGTTTATAAAGTATGAAGGTAATTTTTCTTCACACAATTCAACAATGTGAGAAGTATTAGAGCTGTTATATCCGCCAATAATTATGGCTAAATCTGCGGGTTCTTTTAATAAACCAATGGTTGCTTGTTGATTATCATTAGTTGCATAGCATAATGTATCTCTTGTATCGGCAAAATGATCTTTTTGATTTTCGCTACCATATTTTTTAATCATGGTTGCCTTTAAGAAATCAGCAATTTCTTGTGTTTCTGTTGCAAGCATAGTAGTTTGGTTGACCACACCAATCTTTTGTAGGTCTGTTTTTATATTAAATCCTTTAGAATATCTGTTTTCAAAAACAGTTTTAAAATCTTCTTCAGTTTTAGTGCCTAGTATTATTTCTTCTAAAATTTTAGCTTCGGCCAAATCTTTAATAATTAAAGAAGAACCATTTTTATCACTATGAGAAAAGGTGGCACGAGTTTCTTCATGGTTGTGTTTCCCATGAATGATTATAGTGTGTTTGCTATCACCTAATTTTTTAGATTGTTTCCAAACTCGTTCAACAAAAGGGCAAGTAGTATTGTATTTATGGGTTTCTATGCCCATTTTAGATAATCTATTTTCTATTTCTAATGTTGTTCCAAATGCAGGAATAATTACAATATCATTTTTAGTTAAGTTTTCCCAAGGAATAAATTGATTGCCTTGTGTGTCCATTATAAACTTAATTCCTTTTTTTTCTAAGTCTTTATTTACAATCGGATTATGTATCATCTGACTCAACAAATAAATGTTTTTATTTGGATTTTCCTCAACAGCTTTATAGGCAATTTCTATTGCATTTTCAACACCGTAACAAAAACCAAAATGACGAGCAATTAAAAATTGAACAGATCCAAAATCAAGTGTAGTAGGAGAGAAGTCCTTTTTTCTTGGATCAGTATCTTTTCGTAAATTTTTTATTGTAGAAATAAAAGAACTTCTATAATATGTAGGTATTTCAAATGTTTTCATAATCAATTTCAAAGTTAAGTTTTTTAGAAAGTAGATTGATTAATTTGGGATTGATTTTCTGTAAAAGAAATTTATTGAGTTAAATACCTTTATTTTAATGTAAAAATAAGTAGTTTTGCACCCACTAAAAAAATACTGTTATCAGCATACAGTTTATGTTTAATAATCTTTCGTTTATTGCTGACTAGGAACGAGATACAAGTAATACAAAATGGCAGAAAAAAAAGAAGATGCTGTAGAAAAGAAAACAACAGCAAAAAAAGCAGCTCCAAAAGCAGCAGCTAAGAAAACAACAGCTAAAAAAGAAGCAGCTCCAAAGAAAGCAGCAGCTAAAAAAGAAGCAAAAGAAGAAAAAGTTGTTGAAGCAGCAGTAGAAGTAAAAGAAACAAAAGCAGAAGCTCCAAAAAAAGCAGCTCCTCAAGTTTCAGTAAAAACTTCAGACATTAAACCTCTTGCAGATTTCGATTGGGATAGAATTGGTAAGTACGAAGAAGCTTATTCTAAATCAGAAACAGAAGAAATGGCAGCACAATATGATGCTACATTAAATTCTATCGCTCAACAAGAAGTATTAATGGGTACTGTAGTTGCAAAAACTCCTAGAGAGGTTGTAATTAATATCGGTTATAAATCAGAAGCAGTTATTTCTATTTCTGAATTTAGATATAATCCAGATTTAAAAGCTGGTGACCAAGTTGAAGTATTTGTTGTAAATACTGAAGATAAAAACGGTCAATTAATTTTATCACACAGCAAAGCAAGAGCTTTAAAAGCTTGGGATAAAGTTAATGAACTATTAGCTACACAAGAAATTGTTAAAGGTTACGTTAAATGTAGAACTAAAGGTGGTTTAATTGTTGATATTCATGGAATTGAAGCATTCTTACCAGGTTCTCAAATTGATGTTAAACCAATTAGAGATTACGATGTTTACGTTGACAAAACAATGGAATTCAAAGTTGTTAAAATCAACAAAGAATTTAAAAACATCGTTGTATCTCATAAAGCACTTATCGAGGCTGAAATCGAATTACAAAAAGCACAAATTATTTCTAAATTAGAGAAAGGACAAGTATTAGAAGGTACTGTTAAAAACATTACTTCTTACGGTGTATTTATCGATTTAGGTGGTGTTGATGGTTTAGTTCACATTACAGATTTATCGTGGGGTAGAATTAACCACCCAGAAGAGATTTTAGAATTAGATCAAAAATTAAACGTTGTTATCCTTGATTTTGATGATGACAAAAAACGTATCGCTTTAGGTATTAAACAATTGCAAGAACATCCTTGGGATAAGTTAGATACTAAATTAGAAGTAGGTAATAAAGTTAAAGGTAAAGTTGTTGTAGTTGCTGACTATGGAGCATTTATCGAAGTAATTCCTGGTGTTGAAGGATTAATCCACGTATCAGAAATTACTTGGAGTAATCACTTAAAACCAGCTCAAGAATTCTTTAAAGTTGGTGAAGAAGTAGAAGCAGTTGTTTTAACGTTAGATAGAGAAGAAAGAAAAATGTCTCTTGGTGTTAAACAATTAACTTCAGACCCATGGGAAGGTATTGAATCTAACTATGGTGTAGAATCTAAACACAAAGGTAAAGTAACTAACATTTCTGATTTTGGTGTATTTGTTGAATTAGAACAAGGTGTAGATGGATTAATCCACATCTCTGATTTGTCATGGTCGAAAAAAATCAACCACCCATCAGAAATTACTAAAGTTGGAGAAGAAATCGAAGTTGTAATTTTAGAAATTGATAGAGAAAACAGAAGATTAAGCTTAGGTCACAAACAATTAGAAGAAAACCCTTGGGATGTATTCGAAACTGTTTTTGCTGAAGGTTCAACTCACGAAGGAACAATTACTGAAATAACTCCTAAAGGTTTAGCGATAGTATCGTTACAATACGGAGTAGAAGGTATTGCTACTAAAAAGAACATTGAAAAAGAAGATGGTTCTTTTGCAGCAGTTGAAGAGAAACTTAACTTTAAAGTATTAGAGTTTAACAAAAACGCTAAGAAAATAGTTTTATCTCATACGCAATTATTTAAAGAAACTGAAGCAGAAGAAAAAGTAGCTAAGAAAGCGAAAGCTAAATCTAATGCTAGTTCAGCTTCTAAAGCAGTGAAGAAAAACAACGATAACATGGAGAGAACTACTTTAGGTGACCTTGATGCTTTATCAGCGTTAAAAGCAGACTTAGAAAAAGGAGAAAAGAAATAATTCTCTTTCACTAAATAGATAAATAAAAAGCCCAATCTCGATAGTTATCGAGATTGGGCTTTTTATTTGTGATTGTGAGGAAAAGTTTTACGGCAATAATTTTATATTTTCTTCTTTTTCAAAAATAGATCTTTACAGCAAATTCAGATTAACGATAAAAGAATTTGAATTTTTTAACCACCTAAAATCTGTGGCTTAGTGGTCTGTTTATATTTGTCCGGTTTTTAGTAGGAAGTCCAATTATTCGTTATCTTTTATCCTAAACAAAAAAGCCCTTCATCGTTTTCGATGAAGGGCTTTTAAAAAATATTATATTTTATTATGCTTCAATGCTTACCGAAGGTCCTGCAGCAACAAGTGCTTTACCTTCCTCATTGTCCGTATATTTTTCGAAGTTTTTCACAAATAAAGCAGCTAATTTGTTTGCTTTTTCATTCCATTCTTCTGGGTTAGCATAAGTATCTCTTGGGTCTAAAATAGCTGGGTTAACTCCTGGTAAAGAAGTAGGTACTTTTAAATTAAACACAGGAATCGTTTTTGTTTCAGCTTTTTCGATAGAGCCATCTAAAATCGCATTAATAATCCCTCTTGTGTCTTTAATAGAAATACGTTTTCCGCTTCCGTTCCAACCAGTGTTTACTAAATAAGCCTCTGCTCCATTCGCTTCCATTTTTTTAACCAATTCTTCACCATATTTTGTTGGGTGTAAAGTTAAAAATGCAGCTCCAAAACAAGCAGAGAAAGTTGGAGTAGGCTCTGTAACACCTCTTTCTGTACCAGCTAATTTAGCTGTAAATCCTGATAAGAAGTGGTATTTAGTTTGGTCGGGTGTTAATTTAGATACTGGAGGTAAAGTTCCAAAAGCATCAGCCGAAAGGAAAA
>CAXBPN010000104.1:0-8435 GCA_963977515.1 uncultured Flavobacteriales bacterium | reverse complement strand
AGAAAACGTATAACAACAAATGAGGGTCAATATTTGCAGCCCAATCGATAGACCTGTCCATAAAAGAAAAGTCAAAAGCTACTCCATTTATTTCAAACACACTTAAATAATCGAACCTGCCGAGTACTCCCAAAAGCAAACCAATTAACAATAAAACAACTGTAAAAGGTAAAGGGCTTTTTTGAAAAAAGAACCGAGTTAACGCTCCAATAATTACAGCAATTATGATAAAAAATAATGGTGAGGTATCGGTATGGTGTTCTTCATGTTTTGAATCTTCGTCACTAACATGGTGTTCTGTCAATTCAACTTTATCGGTATTGTTTTTTGATGAAGAATAATCTTCTGAACCAAATGAAGTAAAAGAATAAACTAAAAAGATTGAAATAAGAAATAATCTTCTGAAAACTAAAGTTGCCATATTTCGCATAATTATATTACATAAATATAGTCAATCTCAATAAATTTAAAACTGATGAAAATCAGTAACCTAGAACTTACTCTTCTTTAATATTTGTTACTTCTATGGTTGCTGCTGCAATCATAATAATATCATCATATTTTGCAATTTCATCCAATAATGAAGTATAAATTAAATCTTTTGTACTTCTTCGTTTTTTAAAATCTACAATATAACGTAAGGTAAAGGTAATCCAACTTTCATCAAACTTTAAAGTAACCATCGGTTGCACCTGAGCCTCTTCAACTTTATATTTATTTGATAATTCTTTCCATTGTGATTGACTTTTAGTAGCATAATTACCACAAATAGAAATTAACACATTCGTAAATACTTCTCTAGCTTTTTTATAATCACTTTCTGTTCTTATTGGAATAGTTAATTCATCCCATAAAAAGGGATATTCTGCTGAATAATTGTGTACATTTTCTTTAAAAATAAAACTATTTCCTATTGAGACAATACAACCATTATACAAATCGCCATTCACCCATTCGCCAACTTCCATTATGGTAGTTCGCATAATACTAATATCAATAATATCACCCTTAATATCACCTATTTTAACTCGCTGCCCCACAGAAACTGTTCCTGCAGTAACAATATTTAGCCATCCTGCTAAGGTTATAATTAATTCTTGTAAAGCAAAAGCAATTCCAGCTCCAGCGACACCAAGTGCAACACCAACATTTCCTAATTTGTCGCTGTAAACAAACAATATTAAAGCAATCATAAAAATATAGCTAATTAAGCCAACAGCTTTTCGTGCCTTATATTTATTGTCATTATTTTTTACTGTTTTATTTAATCCTGTTTTTATTAGTTGAGCTATAATTAAGATAACAATTATCCCTATACCAATAAATATAAAACGTTGAGTTATTGGGTCGTTAATTAGTTCTTTAATCTTTTCCATCTTTATTTATATTAACGTTAAACGAAGGAGCTTTATAGTTGGGTGGTAAATAATTAGGAGGAACTGCCATAGCACTTCCATCTCTATCTGCTCTATAGTGTGGAGAAAGAATTTCTAAACCAGCATCATTAAATCCATCTTGTATATGACTATGCAATTCAGAGTATATCTTAGCTGAAGCACTGGCATTTTCAGTGTATGCGTTTATTTGGTAACTCACATAAAAATCATCTAAACTAGTTTGTAAAACAAAGGGCTGAGGTTTTTTTTGAATATGTTGAGTTTTTAAAGCAGCGTTAATTAATAATTCATGAACTTGTTTCCAAGGCACATCATAACCAATGGTAATAGTTGTATTTAATATTAACCCTAAGTCTTTAGCACTTGATGAATAGTTTACTGTGCTACCATTCATGATTGCTGCATTTGGTATTGTGATGTCTTCATTTTTTATGGTTCTTAAACGAGTTACAAGCATTGTTTTTTCAATAACATCACCTGTAATCTCTCCTATTTTTACCCTATCTCCTATTTTAAAAGCCCTCATATAAGTAATAACTAACCCTGCAATTATATTACCAATAGCAGAAGAAGACCCTAAAGAAAATAACACTCCTAAAAACACACTAACTCCTTGAAAGACTGGAGAGTCACTCCCTGGTAAGTAAGGAAAAATTACAATAAAAGCAAAAGCATAAATAATGATTTTAAGTAAGTTAAAAGTAGGTGCTGCCCAATCGGGATAAAAGCCTGATAATTGTAGATTTCCATTTTCTACTTCTGAAGATAAAAATTGAAGAAAACGAACAAAATAACGGGTTAAAAATACAATTACGATGATAGTAATAAGCTCTGGTATGTAGCTTATTAATGCAATTCCAAATCCTTTAATTGGATTAAAAATGTACCCAAACATAGTAGAGGCAATACCTTTTGTTGAAGGAAAAATACTAAAGATAGAAGGCAATGCTAAATAAACTACAATTGCTATAATGAGCCATTTTAATATTTTTAAACCCCATTTTACCAATTCAATTTCTCTATCAACAGACAAAAATTCATAGTCCTTAAATTTAACCCCAGTTATAAATGGTTTTAATTTAATAACTAACCAAATATTTAGCCTCGTAAACCCTTTATTCATGTACTTTATACCAAAAAAGAAAATGGCAAGAACTAGAATTAACATTAAAATTCTTTTTAATGTTTGAAACAACCCCGTTCTGTCCTTATACTCTTTAACACCCGTTTTTATAAGCTTTAAATAATCATTGGCAACTTCCCCTCTGTTTTTATCTAACCAAAATGCATCTCTGTTGGTAATACTCAATAAAATCATTTCATCACACATAATGTCATCATTCTCTTCTCCAGCGTAAACAATTAACTTTTCTGCATCGTAAATATTTTCATCTACAAGTTTTGATAATTTATCTGCTATACTTTTAGCTCTATCGGAAGGTGTAAAAGGACCGAGTTTAGCATAAATAAAAAATAAAGTGTCTTCATAAAAAATAACAGGCACTCCTTTTGTATTGGCTCTAAGTGAATCTACTTGCCTTTTAATTCTATTGTTTTGTACTTCCCTTGCTTTAGTAAGCGAATCTAATCGAGCTTGGAGTTCTTCTTTTTTCTTTTGGTCAGTTGCTTTCAGGTCAGCAATTTGATTTAGTAATTCTGCTTGCTGAATGCTATCGTGCATTTTAATTGAGTCTGCCTGCGATAACAGCTCGCTGCCAATAGACTGTTGCTTCTCAAGCAGGCTATCGTTACTTGCACTAGCTAAACTATCGGCTTGAGCAAAACTATTTAGTGAT
Organism: uncultured Flavobacteriales bacterium; assembly: GCA_963977515.1. GTDB lineage: Bacteria > Bacteroidota > Bacteroidia > Flavobacteriales_E > Vicingaceae > Vicingus. The sequence continues at coordinate 5,242 of CAXBPN010000104.1, read as the reverse complement.
AAGATTAAAGCTAAAATGCTACAAAAAAATATTTTCATTGAATTTTTAATAAGTAATTATTGTCTATTAATATAAGAAAATAGTTTATCATTTTAGCTCTAAATCTTCTTCTTCTACTTGTTCTTCTTTTTTTGCTTTTATTCGCCAACTAAATCCAACACTTACAAACCAATCATTAAAATCATTTTCAGATTGGTCATAGCCTCCAAACAAATCAAATTGTAAGTTCTTGTTTGCTAAAAATGCAACACCTCCGTCAAATTTAGAATCAATTTTATTGTTGTTTTCAGTTCCATAATTTTCAATAAATACTGCCCATTTATCATTTATTGCATATCCTAAATTTAAAATGTAAAATGCCGAAGGAGAAGTAGTATTCCCATCCCACCTAAATCCAAAATTAGTAGTGAACCCAAGAGAAGGTGTTAGTGATTGACCTGTTACAATTGTAATTTTAGGTGCTAAATTTTTTGATTTATAAATGTCCGAAACGTAAGGAAGCCCTAAGTTAAGTTGATATCCAATAGATGGCACCAGCCCTTTTCCCACATAAATATTACTTTTCATCCGAATAGAAAAAGAACTTAACCCATTTGCTGTTTTAGAAAATGAACCTACTTCGCTTTTTTCTGTATAATAATTTAAGCCTAACCCTAATTCAAATTTTTCGGTAGCTCCAAAACGTAAAACACTATTAAAATCATTTAATTGAAAAGTATAATCTCCATCTGAATGATTATTATAATCAAACCCATTTTGCATTTGAAAAACATTAGCACCTACAGTAAATGGGATAATTGCTTGCCCTGGTCGCCCACTTTGTATCGTTTCATTAAACTGTCCAAAAGTTTCCAAACTTAAAAATAAACCCAAAAAAATAAAACAAGCATAATCAATAATCTTCATTGCCCTTTTTTGATAAAATTCTTTGTAAAAGAACTAAATAAGTCCATTCAAACCCATTTATTTTAAAAATATATTCCTTCCATTCCTAATCAACAATCACTCAAAAAAAATTACTTTTGCCAAATGGCAACAAACGAAGATAATTTAAAGCAAATCATATCTCATGCAAAGGAGTATGGATATGTATTTCAGTCAAGTGATATTTATGACGGACTTAGTGCTGTTTATGATTACGGACAACTTGGAAGTGAGTTAAAAAACAACATTAAAAGTTATTGGTGGAAAGCCATGGTGCAAATGCACGAAAATATAGTTGGAATAGATGCCGCTATTTTTATGCACCCTGAAACATGGAAAGCATCTGGACATGTTGATGCTTTTAACGATCCACTAATAGATAATAAAGACTCTAAGAAAAGATATAGAGCTGATGTTTTGGTAGAAGAACATGTAGAAAAAATTCGTTTAAAAATTCAAAAAGACGTTGACAAAGGAATCAAACGTTTTGGTGATGATTTTGACAAAGAACAATTTTTGGCTACAAACCCTAATGTACTTCGTAACCAAACTAAAATTGATGAAATAAACGGTCGATTTAAAGAAGCTTTAAATAATGATGATTTAGCTGCTGTTAAAACATTAATTGAAGATTTAGGTATTGCTTGTCCAATAAGTGGTTCTAAAAATTGGACTGACGTAAAACAGTTTAACTTAATGTTTAGTACCGAAATTGGTTCGGTTGCTGATGCTGCCAACAAAATTTATTTACGCCCAGAAACTGCTCAAGGTATTTTTGTGAACTTTTTAAATGTTCAAAAAACAGGTAGAATGAAAATTCCTTTTGGGATAGCTCAAATAGGAAAAGCCTTTAGAAATGAAATCGTTGCCCGTCAGTTTATTTTCCGTATGCGAGAATTTGAACAAATGGAAATGCAATTTTTTGTTCGTCCAGGTGAGGAAATGAAATGGTATGAATACTGGAAAGAACAACGTATTAAATGGCATAAATCATTAGGAATGACTGATGATTATTACCGTTTTCACGACCATGTTAAATTAGCTCATTATGCTAACGCTGCTTGTGATATCGAATTTAATTTCCCTATGGGTTTTAAAGAGTTAGAAGGAATTCATTCAAGAACTGATTTTGATTTAAAACAGCACGAAAAGCATTCTGGTAAAAAATTACAATATTTTGACCCTGAAATTAACAAAAACTATGTGCCTTACGTTGTAGAAACTTCTATTGGTTTAGACCGTATGTTTTTAGCAATACTCTCTTTCGCTTATCAAGAAGAAAAATTAGATGATGGTTCGGAAAGAGTTGTTTTAAAATTACCAGCAATTGTTGCTCCTGTAAAGGTAGCTGTAATGCCATTAACTAAAAAAGATGGTTTACCAGAAAAAGCTAGAGAATTGTTAAACAATTTAAAATTTGATTACAACTGCCAGTATGACGAAAAGGATTCAATGGGAAAACGATACCGAAGACAAGATGCGATTGGTACTCCTTTTTGTGTAACTGTTGACCACCAGACACTAGAAGACAACACTATTACTGTTAGAGATAGAGACACGATGCAGCAAGAACGAATTGCAATTGCTGATTTAGAAAAACTATTAAAAGATAAGTTTGATTTAAAACAGTTTTTAAACTAAAAAAAATCCCTCGAAATAATCGAGGGATTTTTTTTAATTATTTTTTGTGGTGATAATTATTTATCATCATCCTCTTCGTGGTCATCGTCATCTCCACCATTATCGTAATCATCATCATCTTCATCGTCACTTGAAACTTCGTCAGCATCATCTACATCATCCACTTCATCAAAGTCATCATCATCATCTTCGTCCTCGTCATCATCGTCATCTACAGGTTTATAAGTTGATTTTTTCTCATCATCAACTATTACCAAAAAGTTAACTGGCTCACCATCTTCCTCTCCTTCCATTAAAAAACCTTCCTCTATATTTCCTTGATATGGAAACGAGAAAAACTGAACATCTTCATCTTCTAAAGTTTGTCTAATTAATTTTCTCATTGCAGGAGAAACTTTAGAATACTTAATTACCTTTCTTTTCATCTATTGTTGAGTATTAATGGGTCAAATATAAATTTTAAATCAAAATAAAAGTCATTTTAAAAAATATTTTTTTGATTTTTTTTTATCGCCTCTAAAATATCATCTATAATAAACAAAGTTTCGTTTATAAATACTTTAATAACCTATCAATCGCCTAATAAATCATCTTATATTTAAATCAAAAATACCTAAATGGATAAATTGAAAACTGTTTTTGCTGCTCTAAATTTTAAATACTTAGACCATATCTTCCTAATTGTAGTAACAATAGTTGTCGCTTTCTTCATCTCATTAATTGTTAGAAAAATAGCTCAGACAATTATTAAGAAATATTCTGAGCGAATAAAAGTTGATCCTACAAACTATTCGTTCCTTAAAAACTCGCTAAGTTTTGTAATTTTTTCAATTGCAATAATCTTTATTTTTATTAAAATTCCATTTTTTAACTCATTAGGAAATGCACTATTTGCAGGGGCTGGAGTTATTGCTGCTGTAATTGGTTTTGCATCACAAAAAGCTTTTTCAAATATAATAAGTGGTGTTTTTATTTTAATGTTTAAACCCTTTAGAGTTGAAGATACAATTGAATTCACAACCTATAAGGGTGTAGTGGAAGAAATTACATTAAGACATACGGTAATTAAAGATTATGAAAACAGAAGGGTTATTATACCAAATAGTATTATTAGTGAAGATATAATTGTAAATAGTGATATAGCTGATGAAAAGATTAGGAAACATTTAGAGTTTGGTATTAGTTATGATTCTAATATTGATAAAGCAATAGAAATAATACAAAAAGAAGCAGAAAAACACCCGTTATTGATAGATAATAGAACGGCTGTAGAAATAAATAATAACGACCCAAAAGTATTAGTAAGAGTTATTGGGCATGCAGACTTTAGCATAAAACTAAAGGCATATTTATGGTGCAATGGCAATGACAATGCTTTTACTTTGAGTTGTGATTTATTAAAATCAGTAAAAGAAGAATTTGATAAAAATGGAATTGAAATTCCTTTCCCATACAGAACTATTGTTTATAAAAACGATTTGCCTAAAAATGCCTAAATGAAAAAGAAAAGAAATAAAAATAAACTCTCCTCATCAAAAGCTGGTCTTCCACCAGGAGATTTAGAATATAGAGGAGAAATATATACGACCAACAAAGCTGTCTCTTTATTTTCATTTAACGAAACAACGTTTGACAAAATAAGCTCTGATAATATTGCCCTAGTTTTAAACAAAGTGAGTTCCAATAATTTTAACTGGATTAACTTGGTTGGCTTACACAATACTGATGTTATAAGTAAAATAGGACAACACTTTAACATTCACCCTCTTGTTTTGGAAGATGTTTTAAATACTGAACATCGCCCTAAAGCAGAAGAAGCAGATGATTACCTGTTTTTTACGCTAAAAATGTTTACGAAACATAGTGATAATACAGATGAAATTGAATATGAGCAAGTAAGTATAATTTTAGGTAAAAACTACCTTGTTTCTTTTCAAGAAAAAGAGGGAGATGTTTTAGATGCAATTAGGGAAAAATTAGCCGATGAAAACTCAAAATTGAGGAAGCATAATATTGATTACCTATTTTATCGTATTGTTGATTCAATTGTTGATAGTTATTATCACATGTTGGAAGATTTAGGTGATAAAATTGAAAACTTAGAAGATCTAATTTATTTAAATGCTAATACCCAACATTATAAAATGGCTCAAGATTTGAGAAGAGAGCTAATCTTTTTAAGAAAATCTGTTTATCCTTTACGGGAAGCAATTGCAAAAATGACTAAAGAGAACTCTACTGGACTAATTTCAGAAGATACTCAACGCTATTTTTCTGATGTTTACGACCATAGTGTACATATAATTGAAACCATTGAAACTTACAGGGATTTAACATCTGGTTTGATGGACTTGTACATGACTAACATGAGCAACAAAATGAACGAAATAATGAAAGTATTAACCATTATTTCCACCATATTTATTCCTATAACTTTTATTGCTGGAATTTATGGTATGAATTTTAAGTTTATGCCTGAACTCGACCATCAATGGGGATATCCAATTGCATTATTTCTAATGTTGTGCGTTGTTGTTGTAATGTTAATTTTCTTTAAAAAAAGAAAGTGGTTTTAATAACTTACCACAAAAGAATCAGTTAAATTGTTTTGTTCTATCAGTCTTTGTTTAACTGATTTTGCTTCATCGTAACTTTTAAACTTTCCAAAGTATATTTT
>CAXBPN010000103.1:0-8473 GCA_963977515.1 uncultured Flavobacteriales bacterium | reverse complement strand
ATTTTGATAAAATAGCCGTTCCATGAAGTGCTAAAGTGTTTTGGTCGGAATGTTCAGTTTCTCCAATAGCACCTTTTCCTAACACCAAATAAGAAGGGGAGAAGCAATAATTAAACTCTAATGCTTCAGCTAATTCTTTAGCTACATTCCTATTTTTGGTTCGCCCCATGCCATTGTCGGTTTCTATAACTAAAACGACATCTGCTTTGGTAAGTTTCTCTTCTGTTTTAAAATAATCAATTAGATAATCCAACTGTTTACCTCGCTCAATATTCCATGAAACAACACGTAATTTTTCCTTGTTAGGAAAACCTTTAGAAAGCGTGTTATCCCATTCTAAACCATTAATTACCTCATTTAATTCTTGATGATGAGAGGCATAAAAAGGAGAATTCAGAAATGTTTTCTTCTTAGAAAATGATTTGATTTTGTTGTAATAAACGTTTAGATTGTGATTGATATAATGTTTGTCTCTTGTGAGTTTCATTCTACCTAACTCTTATACGTTCTCCTATTTGTAATACTTTAGTTCGGCGAATACCATTTAATCTACATAAGGTAGAAATGGATGTACCATATTTAGCTGCGATATGTCCTAATGTATTCCCACTTCTTACTTTATGATATTTAATTGCATTTAGCAGTTTTAATTCATCGCGATAAGCAAAACTACATTCAGCTATAGCTAAAGTGTCGTTGTGTGTGGTAAAATCTTCAAAAGCAATAATATCTCGGGGGTCAAGTGGTTCGTCAAAATAACGAACTTCAAAGTGTAAATGGCTGCCATAACTTCTACCGGTATTTCCGCCTAAACCGATTACTGTTCCAGTAGTAATATTAGAATCTATATCTACCAATCGTTTTGAAAGATGTGCATAAATGGTTTCTAAACCATTGTTATGGCGAACTACTACAACATTTCCATACGTTTTGCTGTAGGTGGATATTCTTACTTTTCCACCAAAAGCAGACTGAACAGTATCTCCAGTGTTTAAATCAATGTCAATTCCGTAATGATATCTCCAACGTCTTTTCCCAAATTCAGAAGTAATATTACCTTTAAATGGAGGTGTGAAATAATCTGAACTATCATTCAGCAAAACGATTAAAGTATCTTCAACTTTTGAAAAATCAAACTTTCTAAAATGGATGTCATCCGTAACCCAATCGTAATGAGAAACAGTATCGTTTAATGTATTGTTAATTGAATCTACAAACCAGTCGAAACGATTAACCAAAAGTATATCACTTTTCTTATCTTTTGATTTGGTTGCAGGTGTTGATATTTCTTCTGTAGCAGAAGAATCAACATTAAACAGTAAAGTATTTGCTTTCAACCAAACACTTATTAATAAAAACGGTAAAACTACTAAGTACTTCATCTTGGGCGAAATTAACTAAAAGAGATAGGTGTCAATCTTTTTTAATTGAAAGATAATAACACCTTTTTGTTTATTTTATTGCTGTAATTTACTACCTTTAGAACTCAACATTTAAAAAGTTAAAAGATGGAAGTTATAGATAAAAAAGGAGCATTATTTCAGGTAGATGAAATTTTTAAATACAAAGATTTAATTGATAGAGAAGACCGTGAAACTATTAAATCGATTATTAATAAAGACGACGACAAGTCTATCGCTTTTTATAATCGTTTTTTAGAAATGGTTATTGATGAAGCTGACCATAAGTTAAATAAAACAGAGTTTGCTGCATTAAGAGATAAGCTTATTGCTGAAATGAAAGAGTATTTAGAAAACTAAGATTTGTAAACTCTAGAACATCAAACAGGAAATAAGTGGTGTTACCAACAACACTTGATGGGAGAATTAAAGGTAACTGAAAACCATTAACCAAAATTAGCTAAATTTAGTTGTGTAAAAACGTTTCCAATCCTATCTTTAGCCCATGGCTATAAAGACCTTATTAATTACTCCTCCGTTTACGCAGTTAAACACACCTTATCCAGCTACAGCTTATTTAAATGGGTTTTTAGATGCTCAAGGATTAGATGTAGAACAATGTGATTTAAGTATAGAATTATTTAATAAGGTATTTACAAAAGATTTTATAACACACGTTTTTGCAGTAGCTCAACAGCATGATAAAATTGAATTTCCATTGGTTTTTGAGCAGAAAGAGGAGTATATCCATAAAGTTGATCGTATCATCAAGTTTTTACAACATCACGAAGTAACTGAAGCTTATCAAATTTTACAAAAAGATTTTTCACCATATTCTCACCGTAAATTTCCTGAACAAGAAGAATTAGATTTTGCTTTTGGAAATTTAGGTGTTTTGGACAAAGCCAAACACAAAGCAACTTTATTTATTGAGGAATTGGGCGATTTTATAAAAGCAAATGTTGATGAGTTTTTTGCATTTACCAATTATGCCGAACATATTGCCACGGCAGCAAGTAGTTTTGATGAAATTGATGAATACTTAAGTTATGAAACAACAATAATTGAAGATCAATTGTTATTGTTGCTAGCCAATAAGATTGCGATACACCAACCCGATTTAGTTTGTTTTACGATTCCTTTTCCAGGGAATTTATTTTCGGCTTTACGATGTGGGCAGTATTTAAAGAAACAACATAAAAAGATTAAAGTAGCTTTTGGTGGTGGATATTGTAATACAGAATTGTTGTCATTATCAGATCCACGAATTTTTAAATATGTTGATTTTATTACCTTAAACGATGGGGAAGGGCCAGTATTAAAGTTAACCCAGTTTTTAGAGGGTAAGATTGAAGAACAAGATTTAGAGCGAACTTATTTATTAAAAGAGAAAAAGGTTTTTTATCAAAACAAATTACCCAATACAATCTATCATCATAGCAATCTTCCTGCACCAAGTTATAAAGGCTTATTGCACAATCAATATTTATCATTTTTAGATGTAATGAACCCAATGCATCGCTTGTGGAGTGATGGCAGATGGAATAAATTGACAGTTGCTCATGGCTGTTATTGGAAGCAGTGTACTTTTTGTGATGTAAACCTCGATTACATCAGTAATTACCAAAACACAACAGCAGAAGATTTGGTAAATAAAATTGAAAAAATTATAGAAGAAACCGGTACTTATGGTTTTCATTTTGTGGATGAAGCTGCTCCTCCTAAAATGTTGAAAGCATTAGCCGAAGAATTGATTAAACGTAAGGTTTACATCTCTTGGTGGACAAATATTCGGTTTGAAAAAACATTTAATAATGAATTATGTGAGTTGTTAGCAAAGTCTGGATGTATAGCTGTTACAGGAGGTTTAGAGGTTGCATCAGATAGATTGTTGTTGAAAATGAAGAAAGGAGTTGACATTGCACAAGTATCAAGAGTTACAAAGGCTTTTTCTAACCAAGGCATAATGGTTCATGCTTATTTAATGTATGGCTTCCCAACCGAAACAGCACAAGAAACGATAGATTCTTTAGAAGTTGTTCGTCAATTGTTTGAGACCAATTGCATACAATCTGCTTTTTGGCATCAGTTTACCACAACGGCACATAGTCCGATAGGGAAAAATCCTGATGAATTTGGAATAAAAATTATTGGACCAAAATTTAAAGGTTTTGCTGAAAATGATTTATTTCATGAAGACCCAACAGGAGCAGATCATATTCAGTTTTCAAAGGGTTTGAATTTAGCGTTACATAATTATTTAAATGGTGTAGGATTTGATGTCTCTTTACAAGATTGGTTTGAATTTAAAACAAAACCAACAACATTTCCCAAAAATTTAATTGCATCTTTTTTAGAATAATTAACTTTTCATTTCTTATCAAATCTTGTACTTTTAAGCTAAATTAAAATTTAACTTATGAGTGCACACGATATAGATTACCGTATTATTGGAGATGACATGCAATGTATAGAAATTGAGCTTGACCCTCAAGAAGCTATAATTGCTGAAGCAGGAAGTTTAATGATGAAAGATACCGACATAAAAATGCAAACCATTTTTGGTGATGGTTCAGGACAAGATACTGGTGTTTTTGGTAAAATATTTTCAGCAGGAAAACGATTGTTAACTGGTGAAAGTTTGTTTTTAACAGCTTATACCCACGAAGGACAAGGAAAAAAACATGCAACTTTTGCAGCTCCATATCCTGGTAAAATTGTTCCTTTTGATTTAACGGAATATCAAGGGAAAATCATTTGTCAGAAAGATGCTTTTTTATGTGCAGCAAAAGGAGTTGCTGTAGGTATTGAATTTCAAAAGAAATTAGGTGCAGGTTTTTTTGGAGGAGAAGGGTTTATTATGCAAAAACTAGAAGGTGACGGTTTTGCTTTTATCCATGCAGGAGGAACTATAGTAGAAAGAACTTTGCAAGTAGGAGAAAAATTACAAGTTGATACAGGTTGTTTGGTTGCTTTAACAAAAGATGTTGATTATGATATTGAGTTTGTGGGAGGAATCAGAAATACATTTTTTGGTGGGGAAGGAGTTTTCTTTGCTTCCTTACAAGGGCCCGGAAAAGTCTGGATACAATCCTTACCATTTAGTCGTTTAGCAGATCGGATTATTGCGTCAGCCCCACGTATGGGAGGAAATAGAAAAGGAGAGGGGAGTATTTTGGGTGGATTAGGAGATCTGTTAGATGGCGATAATCGATTTTAATTTGTAAACTCATTATTTTTTTATAGCTTAGAAACTTAAATATTTATTAATTAAAAAAAATAAAAATGGCAACAGGAATTATTAAGAGTTTCGATAATACATCCCTTCTTCCAGTAGGGGTAATAACACAAGATGAAGATGGTAGTGATATTAATTTCAACGTACCGTTACCAGATGGAACGAGTATAGGAGATCCTGTATCTTATGACATACAAAAGACGATTAATGGAAATGTGGCTGTTAATTTACAACCTATTGGAGGAGATACTGGAGTAGAACCAGATGATGAAGGAACTGTTGAAACAGGAACTATTAATGGAGATTTAAATGTGACAAATGACACCATTACTTTAAAAGGAGCAACTGTAACAGGTAACGTAGAAGTTAAAGGTGGTAAGTTGTTACTAAAATCAGGTGCTGTTGTGGTGGGTAATATTGATTTTAAGAATGGAACTACTTTAGAAATTTATAATTCAGCAGTTAATGGGAATCTTGATGTAAAAAATAGTACAGATATTGTTATTCAGAATGGAGATATAGATGGGGATATGGATATTAAGAATTCAAATTCAATAGATATTCAAAATGGGGACATTGATGGAGACATGGACATTAAAGGTATGCAATCCTCTCGTATCCAAAATGGAGATATAGATGGAGATATGGAAATTAAAAATTGTTCTTCAGCAACAGTTATAGATTCTACAATAGGAGGTAATTTAGATCTTAAAAATAATACATCTTGTAATCAGTCAGGTAATACTGTTGGAGGTACAAACTCTGGGTGTAGTTAGTTAAAAACAAATTCTATAATAAAAAGGCTGAACCGAGTTCAGTCTTTTTTGTTTTATATCTTAATACATCTTAAATCTTTACTCCAAGTGTACAAACATCATCAACTTGCTCCATTTTACCTTTCCATTCATTAAAGAATTTGTTTAACGATTTTTGTTGATTATTCATGTCATCTTTACTATTTAACATTAGTAATTTTTTAAAGACTTTATATTTTAGTTTCTTCCCTTTTTCGCCACCAAATTGGTCGGCATATCCATCAGTAAATAAATAGATAATGTCATTTTTATGAATTGATATGGTATGTGTTTTAAACGGAGTTAACTCGTTAGTATAACTACCTATTGGTTGTTTGTCTCCTTTTATTTCGTGTAATATAGTTCCATATTCTTCTTCTTTTCTGCAATCTTTAGGGAGACTATTTATTGTTTCTTTATTAGTTGTAACAATATATAAGGGATTGTTTGCTCCTGCAAAACTTAATGATTGTTTTTTGTAATTTACTGCACACAAAGCAATATCCATCCCATCTCGAACACTAAATTCATCATTATTAGCAAATGTATCAATTACGTATTCTCTCGTTTTATCCAAAATCAATCCTGGCTCTAAAAGATTACATTCCCTAACCGCCCTAGTAAGTGCATGATGGCAAACTACACTTACCATTGCACCAGGGACACCATGACCAGTACAGTCAGCAGCAGCAAATAAAATGGTATCTCCAACAGGCTGCATCCAATAAAAATCTCCTGCCACTATATCTTTTGGTTTGTACAATACAAAACCATCTTTTAAATGTTTATTTAATATGCTTGGAGAAGGTAATATTGCTTCTTGTATTCGTTTAGCATAAGTTATAGAGTCAGTAATTTCTTTATTCTTCTCAGCTATTTCTTTATTCTTTTCTTCTAATAAATAATTACTTTTCTTCTTTAAACGGTATCCTCTATAGGCTACAAGTAGTAAAATTATTGCAAGAAATAAACCTATTGCAAACCATATTTTTTGAGTTGATTGTAATTGAACTTCCGCATTTTGTTTTTCAATTTCTAATTGTTGTAATGCAATTTCATTATCTTTTTTTTCAGCCTCAAATTTTGCATCCATTTCTGCAATAAGTTTAGCATTGTTGATTTGATCTAAACTATCATTTAATTTATTGTGTAGTGAAATAAAGTGATGAGCATCTTTATAGTTTTTGGTTTCATAATAAATATCACTTAATTTAGAATAAGCTGATAATTTATAGTAAGAGCTATTTTCCTCATTAGCAATAGCTAACCCTTCTTTTACATAATGCAATGCATTTGAATAGTCTTTTAATTGGAAATAAGTAAACCCAATGTTTTGAAGAACATTGGTTAACCCTATTTTATCATTTTTTTTACGCTTTATGTCTAAACTTTTCTTGTAATAATTAATAGCTCTTGCATAATCTTGGTTATGGTAGTACATATTTCCAATATTTGATAAACTTTTAGAAATAGAAATACTATCACCAATCTCTTGTTTTATGGTAAGTGCCTTTTGGTGATAATCTAAAGCTTCAATATAGTTGCCTTTTTTTTCAAACACATTGCCTAGGTTGTTTAGAAACCTACCTTGATCTTCAATGTTTTTAGCTTCTACAGCAATATCAAGAGCTTTTTTGAAATATTCTACTGATTTTTCCCAATTACCCAATCGGTAATAAACAACCCCTATTTGGCTATAAGAATTTCCTTTTCCGCTGTTATCATTAAGGGATTCATACAGTTTAAAAGCTTCTAAATTGTATTCTATGCTTTTTTGATAATTTGAATTACTATAATAGTGATTAGCAATGTTATTAGCATTTTCTGCTTTTGTGGAATCATTTGAAGCATTAGAAAATGATAATAGTAAAGAGTCTAATTTAGTATCTTTTTGTCCGTACATTATTGAAAATGTGAACAGCAGAAAAAAAATAGGTAATAATTTAATAAAAAGCTTATGCATGCCTTAAAAATATATAATTATAAGGATAGAATCTAATAAAAAATTAATCTTTTAACTTATTAATAGATTCAATAATAATTTCAGCCGCTTCTTTTAATTCTTTTGTAGTAATTGAAAGAGGAGGAGATAAACGAAAAGCTGTAGGAGTTGATAAAAACCAAAAACCAATTAAGCCTTTTTCCAAACAATTTTCGACTACTTTTTTAACGGTTTCAAAAGAATCCATTTCTATGGCAAAAAATAAACCTGCCCTACGGATTTCTTTGATATTCGGGGATTGAATTAATAAATCTTCTAGAAATTGACCTTTACTTTCAACTTCGTTTATCCAATTTTCTTCTTTTAATACATTTATGCAAGCATTTGCTGCAGCACAATTTACAGGGTGTCCTCCAAAAGTTGTGATGTGTCCCAGCATTGGATTATGCGTTAAACAATGTATTATTTCTGTTGAGGAAATGAAAGCTCCAATAGGCATTCCACCGCCTAAAGCTTTGCCTAAGGTTAATATGTCAGGAAATACGTTGTAATGTTCAAAAGCAAAAAACTTTCCAGTTCTTCCCATGCCAACTTGCACTTCATCAAAAATTAATAAAGAGCCAGTCTCGGTACATTTTTTTCTTAAAGCGGTAAGAAACTCAATAGTTGGTTTGATTAGTCCAGCATCGCCTTGTATAGTTTCGATTAATACTCCAGCGGTTTTACTCGTAATTATTTCTAATGATTCAATGTTATTAAATTCGATAAATTGAATATTAGGTAAAAGAGGTTTATAATTCGATTGCTTTGTCTCGTTGCCTGTTACACTTAAACTTCCATGAGTACTTCCATGATATGAGTTTTTACAAGCAATTAATTCTTGTCTTCCAGTATATCGTTTTGCCAACTTTAAAGCAGCTTCATTGGCTTCTGTTCCTGAATTTACAATATATGAGCAATTTAAATTTGAGGGTAAAATAGATGCTAAATTCTCCGCTAATTCCAACTGAGCATCTTGCAAGTACTCGCCATAAACCATTACGTGCAAGTGTTTGTCAAGCTGTTTTTTAATAGCAGCGATTACTTTTGGATGACGATG
>CAXBPN010000102.1:0-8564 GCA_963977515.1 uncultured Flavobacteriales bacterium | reverse complement strand
AAAAGATATTCTTAATGAAATTAGCACAAATTATTAATCACAAGCTTAGTGTTGCACCCATGCTCGATTGGACGTACAAGCAACAATAGAAACACATAACACCTTGTTAATTGGTTAGTTTATCATAATTTATTTTAAGATCTTGTATATGGGGTCGTGTACGGGGTCAATCGCAAGGTAAAGGTTCATTTGGGGAGTAGGATTAAAGAAAAAGGTAACCCCTGAAAACAAGAGTTACCTTTATTTTATACAAGAGAATCAACCAATTTGGAAGGCTTTCCATACCCTTCTTTCCTCGGCAACTCTTCTGTCAATAAAATCTACTAGATCATTTAAATGCACAACGAAAGGCGACTTATTAGAGTCTCCTAACCTAAAGCAGGGAAAAGGCAACGAGTGCGTTTTTGCCCTATTTAAAGCTGTTCTACGTGCAAGATGTAAATACGATTCGGCAAGCTCTTCAACGGGAATAATCACGCTTCCGAACTGTTGTAAAAGTATTGTATGAGTTAGTGAAAAGTTATCATTTTTTTGCTTTTTCATAGTTTTGGCCCAATCAGAAGTTGGGCGATCGGAGTCCTATCCGATAGTTGGGTAGAATATTCCGTATGGTTAACGGGTCATCCAACACAAATATATTACTAAAAAAAGCACTCAATTCATACTAATTTCAAAGCACGCATCAAGCGGTGCAAGTTGTTTTATCAAGTGAGCTTGCGAGAGTGCAACGGGTGAAGCGTAGCAAACGGGTATGGGGTTTCCCCATCACACACAGGCGAAGCCTGTTTTAGTGTGCTAAAACAGTCCTACGCACAGCTATTTTTCACAGCTTTATAATTTTTATTTTATGCAGTTCTAGCCATTATTTCACAGCCTTTTTTATCAGCCCTTGAAAAACTATTTTTATATGTTCTTTTGTATGAAAAGGAGTTTAAAAAATGGGTAAAAAATATTGTGCTGTAAACACAAAATATTATAAAAATAGTAATGTTGGCGAGATTGACCACGTACTACGAAATATGGTTATAAACGTTAATGCTATTCAGTGTTTAACTAAAAATAATTTTGGTTTTTGTTTCGGTGGTGATGATTTAATAACGCACTATAAAAATAAATTAGAAGAAGCAAAAAAAGCTAATAAATTAGCACTTCAAAATAACAGCAATACATTTATTGATAGTGTTTTGATTTTTGACTCTATGCAGTTTGAAAAATGTTTAAATGACGGAAAAAAAAATGAGATAGAACAAGCCACAAAAGACTTTATGAATGAGTATAAAAATCTTTATGGGTTTGAGCCTATCGGCTTTGAGTTTCACCTAGATGAAGGTACAACAATTGGTTTTGATAAGTATGAAAGATTAGATACTGAAGAACAAAAAAAATATATTCCTATTGATAATCCTGATGAAGATTTTACAACTGAATATATTAAAAAAAACATACACGCTCACGCAGTATTTTTAAATTATGATTTTGAAAAGAATAAATCTTGTTTACGAAATATGAGAAAAAAAGACTGGGAGAACTCTCAAGACTTACTACATAAGCATTTTAAAAAGTTTGGTTTTGATCGGGGAGAGAAGAAACAAACGAGCAAGAAGGATCACAAAAACAAGGCTGACTTTGTTCGAGAGTTAGAATTAAGAACAAATGAGTTGGTTGAAAATCATTCTAAAACTTTGCAAGAAAAAAACAATCTTCTAGACCAAATAATTGATCATCAAAATGATTTAAATAGATTTGATGATTTAGCTATTTACGCTAAAAAAATAAAAGGTTTTGTTTTAGATTTTAAAGAAAAAAATCCGGATTTAACTTCAAAAATAATGAAACTGCCAGGAGCTGAAAAATTGAAAGATATGGCTGTATCAATTTATGACGCATTAACTAAAAAATCAAACATTCCGCCCGTTTTAATTGAAGAAATAAAACCTTTAAAAAAGGAAGAAATTAATAAAATTGAAGTGGATGTTGAAGAAAAAAAGAAACACATTAAAAAAATAAACAACCGTAGGAAATACAGTAATAAACCAAATAAGGATATTTAAAATGAAAAACACAGCACAACAAGAAATGGAAATTGATAAAAAACTTTTATTAGAAGAGTTGATTTTAGAAGTTAATGAACCAGAAGATAAAAACGCACTTTTAGCAATAGCGAAAGCTGAAATACAAAAAGCGGAACAACTTATTATAAACAATGAAAATAATACAAATCTAAGTAAAAAGCATAATAAAAAATTAGAAAATGATTTAGTTTTAAAAGCTGATTTGGAAAAAGACAACAGAGCAATATCAACAAAATTATTAGATAGAATTGAAAACAATACTGAGTTTTTAAATGATTTAGATAATATAATAGATTTATCAATTATTGAAATAAACATTTCAAATACTGATGTAAAAAATACAATTGCTGCATTAAGGAAAGTTGACCCAAAAAAAGCGGCTGAACTTGAAAATACTATTAATTTAAAAAGTAAAAAAACGAAGAAAAATGATAATAATATTTAATAATTCAGAACAGCTCGATTATTTTATTTCAAACGTTTTTTTGTTTGAAAAAAAAGTAATGAGTAAACAAGGAAACCTTTGGTTTTTGCGTTAGTTGATTTGATTATAGTTTTATTACCTTATAATTAAAAAGGTATGTCATAAAGCTCATCATCATTCTTTTTGTCTGTAACCGGTTCTTTAAGTTCTGCTAGTAACTCATCTAAATCAAAATCTTCTGTATTAAAAGTTTCATCAATAGCTTGCTTTAATTCTGGCTCATCATCTCTTACAGTTTCTGCTGTCTTCTCAGTCTCAATATTTATAGTTTCATAATGAAACTTGTAATCTTCAGGCACTTCTTCAGCATTTTTATTAACGGGGTGTTTATATTTCCAATTTAACAAACCAAGTTCTTCAAGACTTTTAAATGCTTGCTTAATTTCCCTTATTCTTCCTGTTCTTGATATTTTTGGATTGACGTTCAATACTTTTAATAAGTAATTTAAAGGCAAATAACCCTTTGGGTTAATTTCTGTCAGAATCGCTAATTTAGTAATTTTTAAAAACCTAAGAGATTTTAAACTCATCAAGTTAACTTTTGAAAATCCTTTTTTTATTGTGGATTTTTTATAATCATTTGAAAGCTCAAAAGACACTGTTTTATGATTTATAGTTAATGTATCAAAAAATGGAGTTTCCATATTCTGAATGATTGAAGTTAATTTTTTTAGATTGATTGATTTAGGTAAAAAACTATTATCGCCCAAGAAACCGACTGTTGAGAAAGTTTGTATGCCTTTATTCTTATTTGCTTTGAAAATCATTGTCGCTTTAGCTAAAACAGCTATAAAAACTTTTAGTTCGATATTTGTATCAAAGTTTAATAACTCGTAGTGTAAAGGGTGTTTGGTGTTCATAATTTCGTTTGGAACAGCCATAAAATATTTTTGATTATTCATATATTTCTCTCTTATTAATTGTTGAATTAAACGCTTAAACTTCAATAATTAATAAGAGATACAATAATATTTTTACACCAACTTACTTTACAATATTTAAATAGGTGTTAAATATATACTTATCTCGCAACAGATGAAGTTCAATTTAATCAAGCCACTCATCAAAGTGGCTTTTTTTTACGTCTATGGCATTATTAATATCATCTTTTTACTTATTGTCAAACCCCACAACTCAACACCACTAAACCCCACGAGACAACACCACTAAACCCCACAAGACAGCACCGCTAAAACCCCGCAATTCGACACCCTATTAATACATATTAAAAACTAATATATATTCCTTAATAAAAATCCTTTAATAAAGAGTGAAATTGAGCTTTATTTTTTTATTAAAAAAAACATTTTGAAGAGCATTGCGAGCAAGCTCGCTTTCTGGTTTGGCGATTTGAGCTTGCTCAATGAGTAATAAAATAAATGATTAAGCTAATCTATCTTAAATTGCTTTTTAAGAGGGGATTTAATAAAGCCTACCAATGGAATAGGCTTTTAAGTTAAGACGCTTAAAATACACTTTTAAGTTGGGCTATGTATATTAAAGAACTAACGTATTAAATCACCTACTAAATATTTTGACTGTATGGCAGTGAGTTTATGTAGTTTATAATTATCTTTGACTCTTTACTGTTTAACTTTGGTACTGTAATTGATTTTAGTTTTTTTCCTTTAGGCTTACGCCCATATGAAAATAAATACCTATTAGCAGTAATACATTGTGCATAGAAAAGCTTTTCCTCTATCGACATTTCATTCTTTGGTATTAAAACAGAAACATCACTATTTGGAACAAACTCACACGTAGATACATATGAATAACTATGACTTCCTTCTCCATTTGTTGAAACAAATAAAGATCCTTCTGGAAAAATCTTATCTTCTGCTATAGTGGCTTTATCTATATAGCTTCTCAATGTTCTAGCTTGAGTGCTTGCTGGGCGAACATACATAATACTACCGTTAAAGGTTTTCTCTTTTTCTTTCAAGCCTGTAACGGCTATTCCATTAGAAATAGTGAAAAGCTCTTCAATCTCTACAGTGTTATTAAACTTGGGAAGTTTGACTTGATGATTAGTTTTTGCCTTATCAATTCCTTCATAAATGGATAAATCAACTTTAGACACCCAGTTAGGTACATCTTTAATTTCAGGTACAAGTAAGCCCTTTAATGTTCTATTTGCTTGTCGTCCATAGCTATAGCGATACTTATTAGCTCTAATGCAAGCACAATAGAATAATTTTATCTCATCGCTCATTTCGACACCCTTTTTAGGTGTTAAACAATAAATATGATAGCCAGTATAATATTCATCACATTGGAGAAACGCTTCTAATACGGAGCCTCCAAGAGATACAGTAATAGATCCTTTAGGCATTTTCTTTATGCCTATAACATCATTTACTATTGCAGAGACTCCATTGTTTTTGGCTGTTCTAGAAATAAAGTTAACACTTTTAGAGTTCTGCGTTAATTTGTTTAAATCTAAACTATTTCCATATTCAATATTAAATAGCTTTTGTAACTCAACCATTATTTACCCTTATTGAGTATTTTGAACATTGCATAATTTTTAACTACATCAATAAAATCATCTTCTGTAATGGTGGAGTAGTCTGTTTCCATATAAGCCTCTGCAATCCATTCACTATCAGCGTCTACATATGCCGTTACAGACTCACCTGGGTGAACTTCATTGTTATGAAATGCTTCTAACCAGCGAAACTTTATATCTTGCCATTGATGATTTAGATCTATACGTCCCATATTTTTTGTTTTGATATAGCCGTCATCTCTCCAATAACCAAACCAAGTTTTTTTATTGGTTTCCTTATGTGGTTTATGTGCTTCAAAGACAACGATACAAGTTACTGTTCCAACAGGATAAAAAAGCTCACTAGACATTGACATAACAGCTTTTAATGTGTGTTTTTCTAATATTTCGCTTTTTGCTTTATTCGGACTGATAACACAACTTACTGGAATTATGGCAACTCCCAAGCCTCCTTTTTCAAGTAGATCTAACATTTCTTTAACGAAATAAAGTTCGTGGAGTTCAGCATCACTTTTAGATTGTGCGTAAGGAGGGTTTAATAAACCAATATTTGGTCGTTTTACGCCACGGCTTTTGTCTGGTTCAATAATGGCTTTTTTAAGAGTAGGCTCAAAACAACTACTTTGATGTAGGTTTGCTTTACCGTCCCCTCTTAAAATCATATTACTAGCAGCTAAAGCAAACATTTTGGGACTGTTTTCAATACCTATTAAACGGTTTTTCTTAATATCTAGTCTTTCTTCATCTGTCATTGCTGTTTTAAGCATTGCGTGCATTGCAGATATCAAAAAACCACCTGTTCCTGCACAGATATCAATTACAGTATCATTCTTGGTTATATTTGCTATATCGCAAAATAGTTCTGTTATATGTCTTGGGGTTAAAACAATACCTAAAGATTTTTTATCTCCAGCGGTATATTTTAAAAACTCACCATAGAAATGACCTACAACGTCAAAATTATGATAAATACTGATAAAAGGCCATACGTTATCATTTATTTCTTTAATTACTTCATTAAGAACACCTTGGGGATATTTTTTAGAAGTTTTTGAATCGGGCTTACCTAGGTTTGGTTGACCTGCCACACCTGCGTATGGTTGTAGCATAGTATCTTTTTTTGCTTGTGGAATATCAGCTCGATCAAGTTCGTCTTTAATAGCTTCAAGCCACTTGCGGGGCATATCTTCTGCACTATAAAATTGAAATGATTTAAGAAATGGCTGATTCATCAAAGCTATCAATGTACCACTAACTAAAAGAGGTTTATCTTCTTCTGAAATCTTTGCGGCTGTCCAAATAAGTTCGTGCAATTCTTTAGCAAAAGCGAGCAAATCACTATGTCGTTTTCTTTCTACAAGGGGATCATAAGAAGCTAAACGATAATAGTCTTCAAAAGGTAAGATTTCTTTAACTGCAAGACCTTCCTCATTTGTTAGCACTGAATGTTCACTAGAACCACACGGGACTAAATAATTAGATACTAAAGTGTAGTCTTCTGATGTTCCACTTACCGCAAGTGCCAAAACTGTATAGTCTTTAGAAAGGAACTTTGCATAGTGTAATACACCATCTACAGCATAATCTTTAGCTTTATCTAAGTTTTTACTTTCGTGAAACTTCGTATCAGCCTTACACTCAACAACAATTAGAAAGTTAGGATCTGATTCCCAAGTTATAATAAACTCTGGATAACCGCCTTTACCTGTGTTGGCTTTACTTGCTATCTTTAAAAGATTTTGAACTCGTTTTATTTGAGACTTTTGTTCTTCAATAACGATACCGTTATCGGCTTGAAAGTAATTTTTTTCTCTCAACTTCTCTCGAACAAAGTTCTCCGTAATTCTTTCATTTGCCACAAGTAATCCAACTTAATTAGTAATATTAAGTTGGATTATACCCCACTAAATGACAAAAAATATAATTTAATACAGAAGAGCCAAAAAGATCCATTCGCAATACTTTTAGATCGTATTAAAGACCAACAATTTTTACTTGATGATGTACTGTATATTAGAAAAGTTATCTATTTTTTTTTGTCATTACAGGTGTAAAGTCATTTATATCGAAGTTTTCCATATCAAGTTTTTGATAGATATTGTGAAGAATATTAATATTCCTATGGCCTGTTATGAGCGATACAATATGCAAAGGAATGCCTAATTCTATGAGTGAACTAGCAGCGTGTCTACGAATATCATGATACCTAATATCGCCTAAATCTAGGGCTTTTCTTACCCTTTGCCAACCTGCCGTGACAGTTCTAGAGTTGTGTGGAAATATAAGTAATGCTTTATCTTTATCTTCTGATTTCGGTTGTCTTTTAATAATTTCAGCAGAATCACCAAGTAATGGAATTATTGAATCATTTCCTATTTTGTTAGACGGGGATTTTCTATTCCTGATTGTTAATGTTTTCTTTTCATAATTGAAATCTTCCCAAGTAATTGAGGTAATTTCACTTATACGCATTGCTGTTAATATTGATATATCAAGTATATCTAAATAAGGCGTAGTCGATGTTCTATGAGATTGTCTTTTACGTAATCCCTCTCTCATTAAATCTAATTGCTCTTCTGTTGGTCTTTTATCATTTCGATTACCTGAACGACCAATTAACTCATAATCTAATAGTAGTGGGATAGCTTCATCGTGATAGGTTAAGTTAGCGTTAATCTTATAAAATGGTTTTGCAACTTTCATAACAGATCTTAGGTATGTAACATCGTGATACACTGTTTGCGGTTTAGGGTTTGATGGTTCATTTAAGCGGAATTGACAGTGTTCTACGAGATCACTTGCTCGGAGATTACTTGCGATGATTGAAGATATTTTATAGTGTAGTAAGGCTGTTAAGACATACTTTTTTGTTCTTCCAATGATTTTAGAGGTTGATCGAACTTCTTTATATTTTTCACCTAATTCAATTTTTAATTGTTTTATTCTCTTATCTTCTTCTTCTTGAGTAAAATAATCATTTAAATATAAAGATATAAGCTCTCCTACAGTAGCTTCCCTATATTCTTCTTCTTCTCTATAAACTCCAGCTTTAATCTTTGAATATTTTTCATCAAGTGATAAACGCATTTTTTCAGACCATAGAACAGCAAGCTTCTTATTCGTGAAGGTTTGACTTTGCTCTTCTAAAATATTTCCTTTTTTAGTAAGTCTTACTTTTGCACGAAAAGTAATTTTACCTGATTTCGATTTTCTCTGTTCTATATTTACTGATGCCATTATAATTACACCTATATATTGTGTGGGGTCAAAAATAATTACTCGTGGGGTTATTCTTGGGGTCAAAACTTTCTTAAAATGTATCATAATCTGTAATAACAAGCAAAAATATACATTTAACTCTAGAGGTAGATAACTATCAATAAGCCTATTATCAACAACTTAAAGACAAAAGGTATTTCACATAAGCTATCCGTTGCACCGATGCTCGATTGGACTGATCGTCATTGTCGTTATTTCTATCGTGTAATGTCAGCTC